>JANOCN010000675.1:0-1888 GCA_031412185.1 Betaproteobacteria bacterium
CTGCACCACCGGGTGGCGGCCGTCGCGGATGTCGATACACGGCTCGCTCACAAACTGCGGCGCGCACCACTCCAGCGTCAGCGAACGTTCTGCCAACGTGCACAAAGCGTCGAGTGTGGCCAACGCCCGCGCCACCTGCGCGAGTGCAGGCACATGCGCCTGCAGATCGTCCTGCAAACGTTCGTACAGCCACCTTTCGCGCGCCAGGGCACGGTCCTGCGCGCTGAGTGCCTTGTCTTCAAAGGCCTTGAGTTCGGGGGTGATGAAACGTTCGGCATTTTTTAGCGTCTGGCGGCGCCGGTAGTCGGGCGGCACCTTGTCGGCCTGGCCCTGGGTTACCTCAATATAGAAGCCGTGCACCTTGTTGAACTGCACGCGCAGGTTGGCGATGCCGGTGCGGGCGCGTTCGCGTTGCTCCAGGTCGAGCAGGAAACCGTCGCAGTTGTCCTGGATGGCACGCAACTCGTCGAGCTCGGCGTCAAATCCGGTGGCGATCACACCGCCATCGCGCACCAGCGCGGCAGGGGTTTCGTGCAGGGCGGCTTGCAACATGCCGGCGCATCCCGCCGGGGGTTGCAGGTGCTGCGAGAGTTGCGTCAGCCAGGGCTCCAGCGCCTGCGCGAGCGGCTCCAGCGCAGCGGTTTTGCGCAGCGTGAGCTGCAAGGCCACCAACTCGCGCGGACGCACCTGGCGCAGGGCAATGCGCGCGGTAACTCGTTCAATATCGGTGCAGCCCTTGATGTGTTCGCGCAGCTTCTGCCACGGCCCGGTGCGCAGCGCGGTGATGGCGTCCAGGCGCTGACGCGCTGCCGAGCGCTCGCGCCGCGGCTCGAGCAGCCAGTGGCGCAGCAGGCGGCTGCCCATACCCGTCATGCAGGTGTCGAGCAGCGAAAACAGGGTAGGAGAGGTTTCGCCGCGCAGGGTGTGCGTCAGCTCCAGGTTGCGCCGCGTGGTCTGTGGCAGGTGAATCAGTTCGTCGTTGTGTTGCACCCCGATGCCCAACACATGGGTCAACGGCCGACCCTGGGTGTGTTCGGCATAGGCCAACAGGGCAGCAGCAGCCGCATGGGCCAGCGGAAGATCGTGCGCGTTCCAGGCCGCCAGGCTGGCCACCTTGAGCAGCTCCTGCAATTTGCGCTGGCCCAGCGCCGCGTCAAACTGCCACTGGGCGCGCATCGTCATGGTCACCGCGCTGGCTGCGCACCAGCCCTTGAGCCGGGTCTCGAATACGGGTGTGAGAGTGGCGCTGTACAGCAGCTCGCTCGGTGTGGTGCGTGCCAGCCACTCGCCGACTTCATCAGTCGTGCACTGCGCCAGCTGTACTTCGCCGTGGGTAACACTGAGCCACGCCAGAGCGCACTGGTTGCGTGGCCCCTGGTGCACGGCCATCAGCACCGACTCCAGCTTGTCGGACAGCAATTCCGAATCGGTAAGGGTGCCGGGCGTGATGACCCGCACCACTTTTCTTTCGACCGGGCCCTTGCCCGTGACATCGCCGACCTGCTCGCAAATGGCTACCGACTCGCCGAGTTTGACCAGTTTGGCCAGGTACGACTCCAGCGCGTGAAACGGCACCCCGGCCATCACTACCGGTGCCCCGGCCGACTGCCCGCGCTGCGTCAGCGTGATGTTCAAAAGCCGTGCAGCCTTTTCGGCATCGGCATAAAACAGCTCGTAGAAATCCCCCATGCGGTAGAGCATCAGCGTGTCGGGGTACCCGGCCTTGAGACCCAGGTACTGCTGCATCATGGGGGTGTGTTGCTTTTCTATTTCTGCCATTACGCGAAGTCTATCAATGACAGCGACCAGCGCATGCCCCCGCGAACACCCCCGGCGCGCTGCAGGTCTTCAGTCAGGCCCGCATCCTGTCCGCCTGGCGCTGCGTCGC
>JANOCN010000676.1:0-3104 GCA_031412185.1 Betaproteobacteria bacterium
AGTCGCAAAACAGTGCCATGCTGACGTTGTCAACCGGTGAAGCCATAGTGTTTCCAGTAAGTTGCCGGGGCATATCATCACACACCTGGTGTCCAGTGGCGGCAGGTTAGCGCGGCGCGCTTCGTTTTGCTGGCAGCAACGATGGAATCCACACAAAGGAGTGACTCCCATGAACGCACCTGTGATGTACGTCGTCCGGTTCTGGGTCGCCCCGGCTGGGCACGACCAACTCTTTGCCTGGCTGGATGGAGGGCACTGCGCCGAAGTGCTGGCGCAACCCGGTTTTCTGTTTGTGAACCGGCTCAAACTGGAGCAGAAAGGCGATGACGGCTGGGACAGCTACCTTATGCTCTACGGACTGGACTCACAGCAAGCGCTGGACGACTATTTCGCCAACGCAGCGCTGCATGGGAAATTCAGCCAGCAACGCGCGGCCTTTATCCAGCATCTGCGGATGGACCGCGTCTGGGGTGCGCTGGAGAGCGCATTGAGCCGCTGACCAGGCGACGCCGCGGGTGCGTCGCCAATGTCCGTTACCAGGCCGACCAGCCGCCGTCTACGGTCAGGTTCTGCCCCGTGATCCAGCGCCCGGCCTCGCTGGCAAACAGTGCCACAGCACCGTTCAGGTCGCTGGGCACACCGAGGCGACCCAGCGGCACCATGTTGCGGAAGTTCTCGCGCGTAAAGTCGTCCAGGCTGGGCTTGGGAATCTGCCCCGGGCTGATGCAGTTGACGGTGATGTTGTGTTGCGCCAGTTCACAGGCCAGCGCCCGCGTGAGGTTGAGGATGGCACCTTTGGCGGCATGGTACGACTGGGTAGAGCGCTTGAAGTCGGGCGCATACAGCCGCGGGTCGCTGCCCAGGGTAGCGTGCAGCGATCCCACGGTGATGATGGCACCGCGTTGGAGGGGCATCATCGCGCGCGCCGCCGTCTGGGCACAGACCAGCGTCGTGCCGACATTCATGCGCAGCGTGGTCTCCAGGTCGGCCAGAGAAATGTTCGGTGCCATGGCGCTCCCGAACGCTCCACCGGCATTACACACCATCACATCAAGCCGGCCATGCCGCACCACGATCTCCTGCACCACCTGCTCCATCGCGGCTTCATCTGCGGCGTCGGCGCACAGCGCAAAAACGTCCAGTCCACGTGCTTGCAGCGTGGCTGCAGCCTGGTCGACCACAACGCGCCTGCGCCCCAAGAGGTACACCGTGGAGCCCAGTTCCGCCAAGGCGCTGGCCATGGCCAGGCCCAGGTGGGTGCCACCGCCGGTGACCACAGCCACTGCACCTTGCAGCGACAACCAGCAGGGCAGGGCGCGTGCGGCGGAAGCCGCCGGGGCGGTAGGGTCGGTTGAGTTGCTTGGGTTGGTTGGGTCGGTGGTGTCTGTCATGTTGCCCTCAATACACGTCCAGGCCGTGTTTTGGTCTGTTCGCCGTGTTCCAGCACCAGTTGCCCGTTTACCAGCACATGTGCAATGCCGACCGCTTTCTGGCACGGCACCAGGTAAGTAGCCCGGTCGGACACGTCCTGTGCGTTGAACACGACAATGTCAGCAGCCTGGCCGGTTGCCAGGGTGCCACGGTCACGCAGCCCGAGACGCGCTGCCACACCGCCCGTCATCTTGGCGACGGCAGTGGCCAAGTCCAGGTCGCCCAAGTCGCGCACCAGGCGGCCCAACACCCGCGCACTGGCACCGAAGTTGCGCGGGTGCGGCTGGCGGCTGCCCTGCTCGAAAGGGATCGCCGAACCGTCCGACCCCACAAGGGCATGGCGGCACTTGAGGAAGGTACGCATGTCTTCTTCGGTACGGTAGAACAGCACCACCATCACCCGGTTGCCACCTTCGCGGCACAACTCCAGCGTGAAACGCGCCGCCGTCTTGCCAGCTTCGGCAGCAGCCGCCTCCAGCGTCTGGCCCTCTTTGGCACCCAGCACCCCATCGGTTCGCGCCAGTACCACACGGTCCCACAACCAGGGTATGCGGTTGGCCGACCAGCCCTGCGCCAGGTCGGCCTCGGCGCGGGCCATCACGGCATCATCCAGCAGGCGCGCGCGCATCGCCGCTACGCCGCCCTCTTGTACCCATGCCGGCAGGTATTGCGTCAAGGCGGAGCTGGAGGCGTCGTAGGGATAAACGTCGAACGCCGCGTCCACACCCTGGCGCACAGCCGCCTCGAAGCGCTGTGTCCAGTCTCCCGCGCTGCCCCATTCAGTCGGCGTATTGATGGCCGCATGCGAGTACTGGACCCGCACGCCAGTGGTACGGCCCAGGTGCAGAGCTTCGTTGAGCGGTCCGTAGCGGTGGTCGTCGCCATCAAGACCTTTGTCGCGCGCATGCGACGCATACAGGCGGCCCCGTGCGGCCAGCGTTTCGCACAGGGAAACAAGTTCACTCGTGGGCGCATAACGCGACGGCACGTAGGTCAGCCCGGTGGTCAAGCCAAACGCGCCCTGGTCCAGCATCTGCCCCAGCAGCGTCTGCATCGTCGCCAGCTCAGCGGCGTTGGCAGGCGCGCTGGAAACCCCCATGGCCGCAATACGCAAGGCACCATGGCCCACCAGCGGAGCGATATTCACGGCGATGCCACGGCTCTCCGCGACCTGGCGGTAACCCTCCACATCGACCCACGAAATCGCCCGAGCGTCGTCGCCAATACCGGCCAGCAGGTCCTGGTGGAGCTGCATATGCGCGGGATTGATGGGGAACGGCGAGAAGCCGCAGTTGCCGGTGACCTCGGTAGTCACCCCCTGGCTTACCTTGCTTTGGCCGCGGCCGTCGATCAGCAGACTCATGTCGGAATGGGTGTGAATGTCGATAAATCCGGGGGCCACGGTCTGTCCGCGCGCATCCAGCGTTCGGGTCGCAGAAATGTGGCTGGCGTCACCCACAAAGGCTATCCGCTGGTCCACAACGCCAACATCGGCCTCGCGGGCCGGTGCACCGGTGCCGTCAAACACCGAACCACCTTGGATTAACACGTCAAATTTCATAGATCTGGGTACCAGGTTCGTAAGACGAAGGGTCAATTGTTCGACCAAGCAGCAACTGGGGCAACATGGGAGCCTAATCCGCCAAAGTCTCTGATGAATCAGTGCCTGAACC
>JANOCN010000677.1:0-1978 GCA_031412185.1 Betaproteobacteria bacterium
TCTGCACGGCATCCTGACCGACCGCATGCTGCGCCAGATCAACGGCGTGGCGATCTACCACACCTACCCGCATGTGGACTTTGCGTCCACTGGCCAGCGCGCTGCACGTATCCTGCACCGTCTGGTAACCGAGAAGATACGTCCCGTGATAGCCAGGGTGGTGATACCGGCGCTGGTGCGCGGCGACGAACTGATTACCAAATCGGGCTGCTACGGTGAATTGATCCGCGAGGCGCGCCGGCTCGAGTTGGATGGCGTGGCCATGTCGGCCGGCATCATGATCGGTAATCCATTTACCGATGTGCCCGAGTTGTGTTGCCAGGCCGTGGTGGCGACCACCGGAGACGAGGCCGTGGCGAAAACCGAAGCCTTGCGCCTGGCGCAGGAGTTCTGGCCCCGCCGCCACCGCATGCAGGGCAAACTCGTTTCGCTGGAGCGCTCCATCGCCCAGGCCGCGTCGATTGCCGGGCCGGTGATTTTTACCGACGCGGCGGATGCCACATCCTCCGGCGCAACCGGCGACTCCAACCTGATTCTCAAGGGGCTGCGTGACGCCGGTTATGCCAAACGTGTGCTGGCGCAAATCGTCGACCCCGCTGCTGCTGCGGCTGCCCACCGGGCTGGGGTGGGTGCCACCATCATGGTCGGTATCGGGGGCGCACTCGATCCCGGCCGCTTCTCCCCGATGCAGGTCACGGCCAAAGTGCGGCTGTTGTCGGACGGGCGTTCGCGCCTGGAGACCATGAAAATTGCGCTCAACGCGGGGCCCACCGCTGTGCTGGAATTTGACAACTTTACGGTGGTCGTGTTCAGCCGCACCTTGAGCCTGTTCGACCGCGCCATGTATTACGCCAACGGCCTGGACCCGCAGGACTTTGATTTGATCGTGGTGAAGTCGCCGCATACCGAGAACCACATGTACGACGCCTGGGTGGACAGCAATTTCAATGTAGACGTACCCGGTGCCACGTCGGCCAATCTGAAGTCGCTTGGCCCCACCATTTGTGCGCGGCCGCTCTACCCGCTGGACGAAGGCGTCACCTTTGAGCCCGTAGCCACGCTCTACCGCAACTAACCCCCAAGAGCACACCATGAAGATCGAATCGGTTGATTTCTTTTATCTTTCCATGCCCGAGGTCACTACCGAGGCCGATGGCAGCCAGGACGCCTTGCTGGTGCGTGTTGTCGCGGGAGGTTTCGTGGGCTACGGCGAATGTGAGGCCGCACCGCTGCCTTCGATTGCTGCTTTTGTGTGCCCGATGTCGCATGGGGCCTGCCAGCCGGTATCGGCCTCGGTACTGGGCCAACCGCTCGACAGCCCCCGGGACATCGCCGCGATTGCCGCCGATGTGGCCTACAACAGCATGGACGTGTTGCAGGCCGCGCATACGTTTTCCGGTGTCGAGATGGCGCTGTGGGACATTCTGGGCAAAGCGCGTGGCGAGCCGGTGTGGAAGCTGCTCGGCTACACCGCCTCGCATGCGAAAACGCCGTATGCGTCACTGCTGTTTGGCGACACTCCGCAGCAGACGCTGGAGCGCGCGCGCGGCACCATGCGCTCCGGCTTCAAGGCGGCCAAGTTCGGCTGGGGACCGATCGGGCGCGGCACGGCAACCCAGGACGCAGACCACTTTTTTGCCGCACGCGAAGGGTTGGGGCCTGAGGGCGTGTTGCTGGTCGATGTGGGAACCATCTTCATCGAAGACGTGGAGCGCGCAGCCGAGCGCCTGGCAGCGTTGGAGTCCGCGCGCGCCGTGTGGCTGGAAGAACCCTTTCATGCCAGCGCCTTGAGTGCCTACGCGGCGCTGGCGAAGCGTTGCAAAAGCGTCAAACTGGCCGGTGGCGAGGGCTCCCACAACGCCCGCATGGCGATGCACCTGATCGACTACGGTGGTATTGGCTACGTACAGATCGACTGCGGGCGCATCGGCGGTATCGGCCCGGCCAAACAGGTGGCCGACTATGCTGCAGCGCGTGG
>JANOCN010000678.1:0-2304 GCA_031412185.1 Betaproteobacteria bacterium
GCAGGATGTTGTTCGCGGTGCAAATCTCGCGCAGGCGCTGCAGGTAACCCACGGGTGGAATCACCACCCCCGCAGAGCCGGAGAAAGGCTCCACAATTACCGCCGCAATGTTGGACGCGTCGTGCAGCGCGATCAGCCGCAGCAACTCGTCGGCCAGCTCCGCGCCTTTTTGCGGCATGCCGCGCGAAAAGGCGTTACTGGCCAGCTGGGTGTGAGGCAGGTGGTCGGCTTCCATCGTTTGACCAAATGCCTTGCGGTTGGCGACCATGCCGCCGACCGAGATACCGCCGAAGTTGACGCCGTGGTAGCCCTTCTCGCGCCCGACAAATCGGGTCTTGCCGGCCTGGCCCTTGGTGCGCCAGTAGGCGCGCGCCATCTTGAGCGACGTGTCGGCGCATTCCGAACCCGAGCTGGTGAAGAAGACGTAATCCAGCCCGGCCGGTGTCAGCTCCTTGATCTTGTTGGCCAGCTCGAACGACAGAGGGTGGCCGTATTGGAAACCGGGCGAATAGTCCAGCGTGGCAATCTGCTTGCTGACCGCTTCGGTAATCTCGGGGCGTCCGTGGCCCAAGCCGCAGCACCACAGCCCGGACAGGCCGTCCAGAATCCTGCGTCCGTCGGCAGTGGTGTAGTAGGCCCCGCGCGCGCTGACCATCATGCGCGGGTCGGCCTTGAACTGGCGGTTGGCGGTGTACGGCATCCAGTGCGCGTCGAGCCAGGCGGCGTCCATGCGCGGGGCGACTACAGGTTGAAGGTGTTGGGCATCGGTGAGGTTCACAAGCGTACTCCGGTGAGTTAGTGGCAGGTTGACGGGCAGAATTCCAGCGTAAGGTCGGATTGTGGCCCGGTCTGTTACTCTTATGAATAGCTAATTACCACTATTCAGTTGCACGACCATGCAAGTAAAAGGCCACGCCCTCCTGGGCCAGCTCAGTGACATGGACCTGCGCCTGCTGCGCGTTTTCAAGACCGTGGTGGACTGCGGTGGTATGGCGGCAGCCGAGCTGGAGCTGAACATCGGCACCTCTACCATCAGCCGCCATGTCAAAGACCTGGAGACCCGCCTTGGGCTGACACTGTGTCGCCGTGGCCGGGCCGGGTTCTCGCTGACGGCCGAAGGTGAACAAATCTACGCCCGTACCTTGCGCCTGCTGGCCGCGACCGACGCGTTTCGCTCCGATGTGGATGAGATTCACCGCCGCATGGGCGGGCAACTCAACGTGGCAGTCTTCGACAAAACGGTCAGCAATCCGGCGGCGCATATTGGCGCTGCCATCGCGCTGTTTTGTGAACGAGCGCCAGACGTTGCGCTTAATTTGCATGTAGCGCCTATCAACGCGATTGAACGTGGCGTGATAGACGGGCAGTTTCAGGTTGGCGTGATCCCCGGGCACCGCCGCTCGGACAGCCTGGCCTACGACACCCTGTTCGATGAGACCATGCTGCTCTACTGCGGGGCCCGACACCTCTTGTTCGACGCACCAGGCCACGACATGACCTGGGACGGCCTGGCGGCACACCAATTTGCCGGTCTGGGCTACCACTCACCGAATATGGAGATCAGCCAGCAGATGCGTCTTCCGCGCAAGGCCACAGCGTTTGACCAGGAGGCGATCGCCACACTTATTCTGTCCGGCAAGTTCCTGGGTTTTCTGCCCGACCACTATGCCGCCGGTTTTGTTGCGTCGGGCCATATGCGGGCGCTGAATCCGGAGCTGTTCCGGTACAGCTGCAGCTTTCTGGGCATTTTGCGGCGCTCGCCCGAGCCATCGCGCGCCACGCGCGTATTTCAGGCTTGTCTTGTTGCGGCGCACCGGCCACCTTGACGCGTTGCTGCGATTGGAGAATGTAGGGAAAGCCCTGCCTTTTTTTGGGGCGCTTCGGCTTACACTTTTTGCCGCACTACTGTCATATTTGCATGAAACACTGCGAATGGCCAGTGTATTTGGGCACAGAACTTGCTGCCCTGGCAGCGAAGCACGGTCCTTACGTCGGCTCGGTTCCCCGACTGGTTCAAGTTACCCCAACAGGAGTTCACGCATGTTCAAGTTATCCATCCGCAACCTCTCACTGGGTGCGGCGGCACTTGCAGTTTCGGCCTTGCTGGCCACGTCGGCATTTGCGCAGAAGACCAAGATCACGGTTTACACGGCGCTCGAGAACGACCAGCTCGGACCGTACAAACAAGCCTTCGAAGCCGCCAATGCCGATGTGGAAGTAGCCTGGGTGCGTGACTCCACCGGAGTCATAACAGCCCGCCTGCTGGCCGAAAAAGACAATCCCCGCGCCGATGTCATCTGGGGC
>JANOCN010000679.1:0-3236 GCA_031412185.1 Betaproteobacteria bacterium
GGCCATTGATGCGCCCTGGCTTGGCCAACGCATTTCTGCTTGGGTTTATCGAGAGCATGGCCGACTTCGGCAACCCGCTGGTGCTGGGCGGCAATTTCAATGTGTTGTCCACCGAGGTGTTCTTCTCGGTGGTGGGTTCACAGAATGACCAGGGCCGGGCCGCCGTGCTGGCTATCATCCTGCTGCTGTTCACCATCGGCGCGTTCACACTGCAACAGCGCTGGCTGGGGCGGCGCAGTTACACCTCGGTCAGCGGCAAGGGTGACGGCGGCATGCACCCGCCGTTGCCAAAACGTATTGCCTACCCGATCACCGCGGTCACGGCCCTGTGGGGGCTATTTACCGTGGTGGTCTACGCCATGATCGCCTACGGCAGCGTGGTGCAGTTGTGGGGCCGCGACCACACACTCACCTTCAAGCACTACATCGGCGCGTTCTCGATAGCATTTGGCGAGTTCGGCCTGCGCTGGCAGGGCTCGGCGTGGAACAGCTTCTGGACCACACTGCAAATCGCCACCATCTCGGCACCACTCACGGCGGCCATCGGCCTGACTACCGCATGGTTGTTGACGCGCCAGAATTTTCACGGCAAGAAGCTGTTCGAGTTCGGCACCATGCTGAGTTTCGCGATCCCCGGCACGGTGATCGGCGTGAGCTACATCATCGCCTTCAACGTGCCGCCGATCGAACTCACCGGTACCGCTGCGATATTGGTGATCTGTTTCGTGTTTCGCAACATGCCGGTCGGTGTGCGCTCCGGCATAGCCTCTTTGTCGCAGATCGACAAGAGCCTGGACGAAGCCTCGCTGACGCTGGGCGCCAGCTCGTGGACAACCTTCCGGCGCATCACCTTGCCGTTGATCCGCCCGGCTATCTTGTCTGCCTTGGTCTACAGCTTTGTGCGCAGCATGACGGCCATCAGTGCGGTGATTTTTCTGGTCAGCGCCAAACATGACATGGCCACCAGTTACATCATCGGGCGCGTGGAGAACAACGAATACGGTGTGGCGATTGCCTACTCCACCGTGCTGATTCTGGTGATGTTGACGGCCATCGGGCTGTTCCAGTGGCTGGTGGGCCAGCGACGTCTGGGGCGCCGTGGAATGGCCCAGGACACATCCATGGTTGCGGGAGGCGCATGAATACAACAACTCGCAAGGGCCCGGCCCGCGTGGTTTTCGACAAGGTCAGCAAGCGTTACGGTACCAACGTAACAGCGGTTAACCAGGTCTCGCTGGACTTCCCGTCCGGCACGCTGGTGACGTTGCTGGGGCCCTCTGGTTGTGGCAAGACCACCACGCTGCGCATGATTGCAGGGCTGGAGATGGCCACCAGCGGGCGCATCTTTATAGGTGACGACGACGTGACCAAACTTCCCGCCACGGCGCGCGACGTGTCCATGGTGTTCCAGTCGTATGCGCTGTTTCCGCATATGTCCGTACTGGAGAACGTGAGCTACGGATTACAGGTGTCGGGCTTCGCGAAAGACGCTGTGGCGTCCAAGGCCCATGAGGTGCTCAAGCAGCTTGGGCTCGGTGCCTTGAGCGCGCGGTATCCCAACGAGCTCTCCGGCGGCCAGCAGCAACGGGTGGCGGTGGCGCGGGCGATTGTGCTGGAGCCGCGGGTGCTGTTGTTCGACGAGCCACTGTCCAATCTGGACGCCAAGCTGCGCCGCTATGTGCGCCAGGAGATTCGCGACCTGCAGCAGTCGCTGGGGCTGACCGTGGTGTACGTCACCCATGACCAGGAAGAAGCGCTGGCCGTCTCCGATACCGTAGTGGTGATGAACAATGCCGTCGTCGCGCAAAGCGGCACGCCGCGCGAACTGCATGACCGCCCGAATACACAGTTTGTCGCCGACTTTATTGGCGGGGCGAATGTGCTGCCGTGTGAGCTGGTGTCCACGCAAGGTGAGCGCGCCAGCGTGCGCCTGGGTGTATTGACGCTGCAAACCAACCACTGCGCAGGTACTGCGACACAGCGCCATGTGGCAGTTCGACCGAACCGGGTCGCGTTGTTGCCGGTAGGCAGCGCCGATGCACTGGAGGCCATCGTGCTCAAGGCCACCTACGTCGGGGAACACATGGAGTACATCGTGCAGACCGCGCTGGGCGATCTGTTCGTGACCTCGCCCGACACGCAGAACCCGATTGCACCCGGTAGCCCGGTGGCTGCCGGGTTTGGCGCGGGTGACGTGGTCTTGCTCAGCGACTGAGCGCAATTCCCAACAAAGCGCTCAGCGGATCGGCGAGTAGAGCGCTGGTGGCCAGCACCGGGTTGCCATGTTCCAGGCTGCCGGGTGTCCAGAAGTCGTTCACCCTCCCACCAGCCTCGGTAACCAGCAGCAACCCTGCCGCTACGTCCCAGGAGTTGATGTGCGCTTCCGCGTAGCCTTCGCAACGGCCCGCGGCTACGTAGGCCAGGCCTAAAGCGCCCGAACCGGCGCGACGCACCTGACAACCTGCATGGGCGGCCTTGCCAGCCATGTCCAGGTAGGTTTGCACCGGTATACGTGTGGACCAGCCGATCTCCACCGAGGCGGCCGTCATGTCAGCCACTGCGCTGACACGCATGCGTTCGCCGTTGAGCCATGCACCTTGACCAAGCTGTGCGATGAAAAGCTCGTCCGGCATAGGCGCGTAGATGGCCCCGGCTTGCAGCGCGCCGCCCGCCATCAGGCCCAGCGAGATGCAGAAGTGTGGAATCTGGCGTGCGAAGTTGGCTGTGCCATCGACCGGGTCGACGATCCACAGGCGCGGGCCGTCCACCGCACCGCCGCCTTCTTCGCCCAGCACCGCGTCGCCCGGGAACCGCCGGGCGATCTGTTCGCGCACGAACAACTCAACCGCGCCATCAGTAGCGGTCAGGTAGTCTTGCCGGCCCTTGAGCGAGTAGGCCGGTTTGTCGGGTGCCGTGAATGCCTTGTGCATCATGGCACCGGCGGCGCGGACGATCTCTTCAATCGAATCCATCAGTTCAGTCATGGTCTTGCCTGGTTCAAGTTTTTGCCGCTGCAGTTTCTTGCAGCATCCATTCGTGTACCGGGTCATTGCGGAATATCCACAGGCGCTGCGGACCGGCCATGACGTTGAGGTAATACAGGTCGTAGCCATGCGGTGCCACCACCGGGTGGTAACCACGCGGCACCATCACCACATCGTGGTCTTCCACAGCGCAGGCTTCGTCCAGACTGCGGTCGTCGGTATAGACGCGCTGGAACGCGAAACCCTGGGGCG
>JANOCN010000680.1:0-4962 GCA_031412185.1 Betaproteobacteria bacterium
AATTGTGGACGCTGTGCGGGAAAAACATGGCCGACGAGATCGACCTGCGGCCGGTGGCACCGTTCTACCGCATCCGTTTTGACGACGGTACGGTATTCGACTACTGCGGTGATGCGCAGGCGATGCGGCAGAAAGTTGCCCACCTGGCCCCGGCCGATGTCGCCGGGTACGAGAACTTTCTGGCCGACAGAGAAGCGATCTACAAGGTCGGGTTCGAGCAGTTGGGCGATGTGCCGTTCGATTCCTGGACCGACATGGTGCGGGTTCTACCTGACCTGCTCAAGCTGGGTGCCTACCGCACGGTGTACCAGATGGCGTGCAAACATGTGCAAGACCCCCGGCTGCGCGTGGTGCTCACATTCCAGTCGCTGCTGGTGGGCGGCAACCCGTTTGCGACCACCTCGGTGTATTGCCTGATCGCTTTCCTGGAGCGGCGCTGGGGCGTGCATTTTGCGATGGGCGGCAGCGGCGCGCTGATCAGCGGGCTGGTGGGCCTGATCCATGGCCAGGGCGGCTCGGTGCTGTGCAACCAGGCAGTTGCGGAGATCACCGTAAGCAGTGGAATGGCGACCGGCGTACGCCTGGCGTCTGGCGAAACACTGGCCGCTGATGTAGTGGTGTCCAACGCCGACTCTGCCACCACCTACCGCCATCTGGTGGCCCCCGAGCACCGCCGCCGCTGGACCAACCCGCGAATTGAGCGGGCGCGTTATTCGATGAGCCTGTTCGTCTGGTATTTCGGCACCCGGTGCCAGTACCCCGACGTGGCTCACCACACGATTGCGCTGGGCCCGCGTTACCGCGAACTCTTGACCGATATTTTCGAGCGCAAGCTGCTGGCCGAGGATTTCAGCCTGTACCTGCACCGGCCCACCGCCACCGACCCCTCGTTGGCACCACCGGGTTGCGATACCTTTTACGTGTTGTCGCCGGTACCCCACTTGCAAAGCGGTACCGATTGGCAGACAGCGGCCGAGCCGTACCGGCAACTGATCGCGCAAAGCCTGCAAGCCACCTTGTTGCCCGACCTCGAAAACCAGATAGTGACGTCGCGCATGTTGACGCCACAAGACTTCCAGGACCGGCTCTCGTCGTTTCGGGGGGCCGCTTTCGGACTGGAACCGGTGCTGACCCAAAGTGCCTGGTTCCGGCCGCATAACCGCAGTGAAGACATCGAACGCCTGTACCTGGTAGGTGCCGGGACCCATCCGGGTGCCGGCCTGCCAGGTGTGCTTTCCTCAGCCCGCATTCTCGATTCAGTGGTACCCCATGCAGACACTCTTGCCTACACACGCCTTGGCGACGCCGGACAACCCGGCAACCGTAACCACGGAACCATGGCGAAGCCCGCTGCCGCGGTCTGACCCGATGCGGAAGCACACGGCGGCTTCCGATATCGCAGCCTGCCGCAGCTTGCTGCGCGAAGGCTCGTACACTTTTTTTGCGGCTTCGTTGTTGTTGCCGCGGGCGGTACGCAACCCGGCGTCGGCGCTGTATGCATTTTGCCGACTCGCGGACGACGCGGTAGACAACAGCAGCGACCACCACACGGCGGTCACGCGCTTGCGCACGCGCCTGTTCGCAGCCTACAACGGCACACCGCAGCCGTTTGCCGCCGACCGGGCGTTGGCCGACGTGGTGGCGCAGTTCCGCATTCCGCGCAGCTTGCCCGATGCATTGCTCGAAGGCTTCGAGTGGGATCTTGAAGGCCGACGCTATGAAACACTTGCCGACCTGCAGCACTACGGTGCACGGGTGGCCGGCAGCGTCGGCGCGATGATGGCCATGCTGATGGGCGTGCGAACTCCGGATGGCCTGGCGCGCGCCTGTGATCTGGGTGTAGCCATGCAACTCTCCAACATCGCGCGTGACGTGGGTGAAGATGCGCGTATGGGTCGCCTGTACCTGCCGCTGCAATGGATGCGCGAAGCCGGGATTGACCCAGACGCCTGGCTGCAGCAACCGGTATTCAACAGCGCCATCGCAAGCGTGGTGCAACGCGTGCTGGATGCCGCTGATGCCTTGTACCAGCGTGTGGATGCTGGGGTGGCGCAATTACCGCTAGCCTGTCGCCCGGGCATCAATGCCGCGCGTTATCTGTACGCCGAAATCGGCCACGAGGTAGCGCGCCGCGGCCTCGATTCGGTGTCGCAACGCGCCCGTGTCGCCCCCGCGCGCAAGGCCTGGTTGCTGGCCCGTGCGGCGCTGCACCTGGCACCGTCGTGCGCGCCACAGGCCGCCCCGGTGCTGGAGGCGAACCAGTTTCTGGTCGAAGCATGCAGCACCACGCCATCGACTCCTGCGCGTGCCGGGGACACCCGCCCCCGCTGGTGGGACCTGGCTGCCCGCGTGGTGTGGGTGCTTGAGTTGTTCGAGCGCCTCGAACGCCAGGAACAAATCGGGCGGGCGTCACCGACCGCGTAACGCATGGGTGCAGAAACCATCAAGAGAATGCAATTTCCCGCCGGGCCGCCCCAAGGGAAATTAGCCCCCCGCGGGGGCAGCGCAGTACACGAAGTGACAAGCGTGGGGGCACAATTTCCCGCCGGGCCGCCCCAAGGGAAATTAGCCCCCCGCGGGGGCAGCGCAGTATACGAAGTGACAAGCCCCGGGACGAGCCGCGGCGAGGCACGCAAGGGGGCCACATTAGTATGAGTTCTTCGCTGCTGATCACGCTGGAGATTGCGCTGGTGCTGGGCGTGGTGGTAGGACTGGGTGGTTGGGACCTGTGGCGGTTGCGGCGCAGCCAGGCGCGCGACCGGCAGCTCGCCGAGTCTGTCAAGACGCCCGACGCGGCATCCGGAACGGCAACAGACACTGAACCCAGCCGGCACTGAACCGCCGCAAATCGAGGCTCTCGTGGAATGCGGTTGCCGGCTCTCCCAGCAACCGGGTCTGAAGCACCGAACGCGCGTAAAAAGGCCCGTCTTCCAGGCGCTGCGTGATCGTTGCTGCGCCACCCGCGTCGGACCGTGTGCTGCGCGCCACGCCCCAGCGGCTGCTGGGCAGCGCAGTGCGCACGGGAGGTGTGAAGTCCTGGACACCGCCGCCAGCGTCAAATGCCAGCGCCAGCGCCATCTGGTTGCCACCCTTGCGGCTTACGTCGTACAAAACCGCACTTCGTTGGCCCGGCAGTGCAGCGCGCGACCAGTCCCAGCGCACGAAGTCATCCTCCAGCGGCCGCTGGCCCCGGTTGGTATCCAGGTAACCACGGCCGCTCCAGCGCAATGCGGGGTGGCTCAGGTCTACATCGACGCGTGCGGTCGGTGCAATCGGACACCAATGGTGTAGCCCCGCTGCGTCCAGCGGGTAGGTCTGCTCCAGCAGCGACGCAGCGTGCAGCCGCACCACGCCGCGCATGCGCGATGGCAAGGGCGCGGTGATTTCATTGATGTGGATCGACAGCGTGCTGCCGCTCCATTCCAGCGCGCTGGGGCCAATCTGTAGCCGCGTGGCGCTGCGTTGCAACGCGCCAACCCCACGCTCCGTCATGGCCCAGCCCGTGGGTGCACGGGCCCCCGGTCCGGCATAAAGCGCCACATTCAGTGCACAGTGGTTCAGCGGATTGGCGCTGTGCGGCGCTGTGCGGCGCGCACGCGCATAGTAGGGCGAGAACACGCTGCCCAGAAACGCAATCACGGTGATCCCGAACCGACCATCGTCACTGAGCCCATCCAGGTACCACCAGCTATAGCCTGTAGCCGGGATCTCACGGTCAAATGAAAAACTCATGCACGGCCCCTGGCAGCCAGGTGGTCCAGGTCTTCCAGCACGCTATGTGCCGCCTGGCGGCCGGACAAGACTGCCATGGGTACACCCGGCCCAGGGTGGGTGCTGCCGCCGGCCAGGTACAGGCCTTTGACACTGCAGCGCGCGCCTGGGCGGCTGAACGACGCCATCCACCCATGTGATGCCCGGCCGTACAAAGCGCCACCCGTGGCCGGGAACATCTGGTGGAAGTCGGTCGGTGTGGTGACCCGCATGTTGTCGGCATCGCGGTACAGCCGCAAACCGCAGCGCGCCAGTTTGGAGAACATGCTGTCCTCACATTGCGCCAGCGCGGCGGCGGTCAGCGGGTGGGTGTCGGCGTTGGGCGGTGCGTTCACCAGGCACATGAGCCGCTCAGAACCCGGTGCCATGGCCATACCGGCGTCGCCGTCCCCGCGGTCATGCGCGCAGACATACACCGTGGGGTCCAGCGGTAAGCGTGCTTCGCCAAGGATGGTCCTGAATTCGCTGGCGTAGTCGTCTGAAAAAAACACCGTATGCCGCGCCAGCGGGAACCCACGCGCCGGCGTCACCATGTTCCAGGTGATCGCCGACAAGGAACGCGCCTTTGGTGGCAGGCGTACAACGGCGCCGGTCGCAGCCGCTCCCAGCAGTCCACTTGCCAGCGCAGCAGTATCTCCGTTGAAAACCACCGCCGACGCGTCGAGCCGTTCACCGTTGGCTAGTTCCACACCGGTGATGCGGTCCCCCGAGGTGAGTAGCTGACGCACGGTGCTGTCGTAGCGCAGCGTCGCGCCGTGGCGCTGCAGCAGCGCTTCCAGCGCCTGCGCGATGCGCACCATGCCGCCTTCCACCCGCCAGACACCAGCGCGTTCGGCATGGGCCACCAGCATCAAGGTGGCCGGTGCCAGAAACGGCGACGAGCCGCAATAGGTGGCGTAGCGGCCAAATAACTGGCGCAGCCGTGGATCGGCGAAGTGTTGCCCGAGCGCGCGCCACAAGCTGCTGAATGGTGCGATGCGCGCCAGATCGGGCAACTTGCGCCAACCCACCCGGCGCGCCAGAGAAAATGGGTTTGGTCGGGACGCACGCATGAAACTGGCGTCTAGCGTATTGAAGGTGGCTTGCGCCCGCACGCTGAATTCGCGGTAGCTGCGCCCTTCTGCCGGGCCGGCAAATGCAGCGATGGCGTCTACGGATCGCTCCAGGTCGGCAAAAAGGTCCAGCCGCTGC
>JANOCN010000681.1:0-5848 GCA_031412185.1 Betaproteobacteria bacterium
TGTGGGTGAACTGGTAGGGGCCGGCCACGTCACCCGCACCGCCGCGCACCAGGCGTGGTATGCCGCAGTCAATGCACTGTTTGGCGACTTCAAGAAGTTCAAGGCCGATTACAGCGTCATCCCCTGGGCCACCTTTATCGACCCCGAAGTTGCACGCGTGGGGTTGAACGAGCAGGAAGCGAAGGAACAGGGCATTGCCTACGAAGTGGTGAAATACGGCATCGATGACCTGGACCGCGCCATCGCCGACAGCGAGGCACACGGCTTCGTGAAAGTGCTGACCGTTCCGGGCAAGGACCGCATTCTGGGTGTGACGATCGTCGGCGTGCACGCGGGCGATCTGCTGGCCGAGTACGTGATGGCCATGAAACACGGCCTTGGCATGAATAAGATTCTCGGTACCATCCATATCTACCCTACCCTGGCTGAGGCCAACAAATATGCCGCTGGTGAATGGAAACGGGCGCACCAGCCCAAGCGCCTGCTGGAGTGGGTGCGCAAATACCATGACTGGAAGAGAGGCTGAACCATGTTGCGCAGACGTTTGATTCTGTTTTCGGTCGCGGGCCTGGCCACCACGCTTGTCGCAACATCCGCCCTGGCGCAAGCGGCAGGCGCGCTGGACCACAGCTACGCCGCTTGGGACGCGCTGCTCAAGAAACATGTGCGCTGGCTGCCCGACAACAAACAGTCGCGGGTCGACTACAAAGGATTCGCTGCTGACCGGGCGGTGTTGAAGAAATTGCTGGCGGAATGGTCCGGAGTGTCGGCGGCGAGTTTTGCCAACTTCACGCGTGAGCAGCAGATGGCGTTTCTGATCAACGCGTACAACGGTTTCACCGTGGAGCTGATCCTCACCAAATACCCGGATCTCAAATCCATCAAGGACCTTGGCAGCCTGATACAAAGTGCCTGGAAAAAGAAGTTTTTCCAGCTACTCGGGGAGGAGCGGCACCTGGACTGGATCGAACACGAACAGCTACGGCCAAAGTACGCCGACCCGCGCATACATGCGGCGGTGAACTGCGCGTCGATCGGGTGCCCCGCCCTGCTGTCCGAGGCCTTTACGGCAGCCCGGCTGGACAGCCTTATGGAAGATGGCATGCGGCGCTTCATGGGCGACCCAACGCGTAACCGCTTCACCAATGGCAAAGCCGAGATCAGCTCGATCTTCAAATGGTTCAAGGAAGACTTCGAAAAAGGCGACAAGGGTATTCGCAGGGTGGAAGACCTGCTGCTGCGGTATGCCGACCAACTCGCAATTGCACCGGCTGACCGCGACAAGCTGAAGACCGGGCCGGTAGCCATCAATTACCTTGACTACGACTGGTCGCTCAATGACACCACACGGTAGAACGGCGGGCCGCACGCTGGTGCTGTTCAACTACGACTGGGATCTGGCCGGGTTCGAGCGCTGGCGGCGAGATTTCGACTTTGACAGTGAAGGCTTCGATCTGTTTTCGTTTCCGAGCAATACGCGGCTGGCCTGGTTCAAAATGCGCCGCTTTGTGGATCGCCTGGAGCGGCGTGCCCGGCGCGTCGGCTGGAAGGCCGTCATCTCGAACCACGAACAGTTCGGTGCGCTTGCCGCCGCGTTGCTGGCAGAACGCATGGGCTGGCCAGGTACTTCAGTGCAGGCCGTGCTCGCCTGCCAACACAAGTTGTATGCCCGGCAAGTGCTCGAGCGGGTTTGCCCAGAGGCTAACCTGCCATTCCAGTCGCTGGACGTTGCCTACGGCGAGCCGGTTCCAGAGGGCCTCAGCTACCCCGTGTTTGTCAAACCGGTCAAAGCGGCTTTCTCCGTGCTGGCTGCAACCGTGTCCAGCCGGGAGCAGTTGCACCAGCACACGCGCTTCAGCCGCTGGGAACTTTTGGTCATCCGTCATTTGGTCGAGCCGTTCGAGCAGATCATGCGGGAGCGCTTGCCGCAGGCCGGCACCGCGCACCGCATGTTGCTGGAGGCCCCCATCCAGGGCGCGCAGTACAACATGGACGGTTATGTTTTTGAAGGGGTCGTGCGCGAGATCGGGATCGTGCAGGCGGTGATGTACCCTGGCACCGAAGCCTTCATGCGTTTCGACTACCCCAGCGGGCTGGCCCAGCCAGTGCATTTGCAGGCGCTGGAGGTGGCGCGCAAGTTCCTGGGTGCCATCGGTTTTGCCCATGGCATGTTCAACATGGAATTCTTTCACGACCCGGCGAGTGGCAGGCTGACAGTGATCGAGTTCAACCCGCGCATGGCACCCCAGTTTTCCGATTTGTACCTGCGCGTGGAAGGGGTAGATCTGCACCGTATGGCGCTGGAGCTGGCCTGGGGGCGCGACCCGGGCTTGCTGCCGCAGGTACCGGCCACCGCAGGTGCGGCCTCCAGCTTTGTCTACCGCATCTTCCACCCGCGCACCCCTGTGTTGATGCCGCAGCCAGACCAGCGCGCAGCATTTGCGCAGGCCTTCCCAGACGGATTGCTGCTGGAGTTCCCCAAACCGGGTGGCTCGATGCGGCGCGACTTCAAATGGCTTGGTAGCTACCGTTACGCCATCATCCACCTCGGCGGTGCCGACGCGTACGATCTGCGACTGCGCTGCGAGCGTGCCAGCGCACTGTTTGGCTGGGTAGCGCCGTATGTTGCGGCCACCAGTACGGAACCAAATCCGGTAGTCTCGCCTCTGTCCTGTGTGCACAACTATTCCTTGGAGATTTCACCATGACCCCTATCTTTTTGCGTTTTCTGGCGGCTGGCCTGCTTGTCGTGGGTTTGGCTGGCTGCTCATCCATGACTGCCCAGAACCCTTCGGGCAGCCTGCGCCCTGTCAACGCCGTCGCAGACGGTGGCGACGCTGGCGTGATGCTCAAGGGTGCCGACGTGGTGGCCTACTTCACAGAGAACAAATATGTCCAGGGGTCCCCTGGGTTCAAGTCCGAATATCAAGGCGTAACGTTCCGTTTTGCCAGTGCAGCCAACAAGGCCCTGTTTGACAAAGAGCCTACCAAATACCAGCCGCAGTATGGTGGCTACTGCGCCAACGGCCTGGTGTATGGCATACCGTGGGGTGGCGACGCTGACATGTGGCGCATGGTGAACGGAAAGTTGTACATCTTCGGCGGAGCGGGGTCGCGCGACGGGTGGCTGCTTGACGAGCCTGGCAATATCAAGTTGGCCGACAAGTACTGGGCCGAGGAGGTCGCTGGCAGCAATAGCTTCTGGCAGCGCACCAAACGCCTCGTATTGCGCGTGCCCCACTACAAAAACGGTGAGGAACTCGCCAAAGCAGTCGCGCAGGCCAAGGCCAAATAGATTTGGGCGCTGCCGCGACCCGTTGGCTGGTGGCGCGGTCCGCGCGGCAGGCCTTGCGCCCGTTACTGCGGGTACCCCAACGCAGGCTGGCTGAATCCTTCTGCCGCCCGCCAACCCGGCGGCTTCAAGAACAGGTTGTTCAGCATGCCCCCGGTGTCGTAGACCGGCCAGGTCATGTTGGGGTCTTTCTGCCTCCACTCCTGCGATATCTGAGCCCCTGTCTTGTAATGCGGCACTTTATTGGCATAACGCATCAACGACTGCCCGCGCCAGCCTTTAGCCTGCATTTCGGGCCACAGCCTGTCGGCATGGTCAACATTCCACTTTGGGTCGAGTTGCCACGCAATCTTGCCCAGAACATCCCCGAAAATAAACAGCCGACCATCGTAGATCTGCCATGCGCTCGGGTCGCTGCCGAGTTTGATCGCATACGCAGCACCACTGGCGCAAAACGCGCCGTACTGCGGCTCGTATTTTGCAGGGTTACCGGCAAACAGTGCCTTGCTGTCAGCGCTGGCAAAGTAGTAGGTACGATCGGCCAGACTCAGTTTGAACTCAGGTTTGCCCCGTACCGGCTCGCCTTTGGTGAAATAGGCAGTAGGGTCGTGGCCCAGCAGCATGACTGGCTCGCCCTGCGAATTGGCGACCGTGGCGTAGGGCGTGCCGCAGCCAGCGAGCCAGCCGACTGCCAGCAGAATTATGAAAGTGCGTAGTATTTGCATGGTGGACCCCGCTTTAAAGCGCATCGTAACGCTTTGTGGCAATAACCAGCTACTTCCGGATGCGTTCGGTTGCGTGCTGGCAGCCGCACCCCTTGCTGGACAGGTACAGTGCTGGGGTCGAAGAACGCTTGTTTGCCATTAATCCACCCCTGTCCCCACCATGTCCAATCTCATCGTACACGGCGGCACTCCGCTGCGCGGCCGCATCATCCCATCCGCCAACAAGAATGCCGTATTGCCGGTACTCTGCGCCACGCTCCTGACGCGCGAACCACTGCGTCTGTTTGGCGTGCCCGATATTACCGATGTGCGAAAGATCCTGGAAATTTTCCGCACCTTCGGCAGCTACGTGCAGATGGACCACAGCACCGGCACGCTCGACCTGCACCACAAAGATACCTTTTTTGACGCGACCCACCACCGTTTGCCCGAGGAGATGCGTTCTTCCATCATGCTGGTTCCCCCCTTGCTGGCGCGCTTCGGTGTTGCACGGCTGGAAGACAACGTCAAAGGTTGCACACTCGGCGTGCGCGAGATCGATCCGCACGTCGATGTATTTCGCAGTTTTGGTGGCCAGGTCGAGCGCGCTGAAGGCTCACTGATCGTACGCACCACTATGCAGCTGACACCGACCGACCACTGGCTCGATTACGCGTCGGTGACAACCACCGAGAATTTTGTTTTGTGCGCCACCGCAGCCAATGGTACGTCCACGCTAACCAATGCGGCGTCAGAGCCGCACGTGCAGGAGTTCTGCCGTTTCATGATGGTCATCGGCGCGAGCATAGAGGGGCTGGGCACCTCGCGGATCACGGTGCACGGAGGCCAGCCGTTGCGCGGCGGCGAGTTCCGCTTTGACGAAGACTTCCATGAAATCACCACTTTTCTGGCGCTCGGTGCCATCACCGGTGGCGACGTCGTCGTGCGCAACAGCGCGCCGGGAAACTTTCCGCTGATCGACCGGACTTTTGCGAAGTTCGGTGTGCAGATCACGCACCAGGACGGTTGGTCCCGCGCCAGCCGCTCCGGCCCGCTCAAGGTGCAGACTCCGTTCACCAGCAATGTGCTGACCAAGGTTGAAGCCGCGCCCTGGCCCTACTTCCCGGTGGACCTGCTGCCTATCTTCATTGCGCTGGGTGTCTGCGCGCAGGGCAATGCCATGTTCTGGAACAAGGTGTACGACGGAGCGCTGGGCTGGACCGGCGAGCTGTCGAAGTTTGGCGCGCACGTGTTCTCGTCCGATCCGCACCGCCTGATCACCTTTGGCGGTAATCCGCTGACGCCCGCCGTGGTGGAAAGCCCCTACATCATCCGCGTGGCGATTGCACTTTTCATGGTAGCGGCCAGCATTGAGGGCCGCTCCGAAATCCGCAACGCCACCCCGATCCGGCGGGCGCACCCACGTTTTGTCGAAAACCTGCGCAGCCTGGGAGTCCAGGTCGAGTGGACCAGCGAGGAGTAACCCGGCTGCGCGACCGGTGGCAAGTATCCGGCCTCGGAATATAGGCGTTGATATAACGAAAACTGCATACCGAGGTATCTTTGAATCGTCGGCGCTTGACTCTCTGGGGTCTGGTGTCGCTGCGACTATTCATAACTCCGTAATTCACGACACTGCTCGGGCTGAGACTTCCTGCTAGCGCAATGCGTTGGACAGCCACACAATCTGGCGCGGTTGACGTGGCAATTGCAGTCGCGTTGCAGCGCCGTCACACGCGCACGTTTGTACAAGCCGAGGACGCCGGGGCGGGTGGCTGCGCTCATGTCACCCATGGCGGCCTGTCGCCGCCAACTCCTTCTCTACTTCGCTCCGCCACCCGCCCCAACGTCC
>JANOCN010000682.1:0-5446 GCA_031412185.1 Betaproteobacteria bacterium
CCATGCCGCGCCGGTACACAGTGCCACACCGGCAGCACCCAAAAGCCAGCTCAGAGGTGTTATCCGCCACACCATGCGCTGCAGCGAGTTGGGTGCCAGGTTGATGCGGCTGGCTCTCATGCGCGCATCCCGGTGAGCGCCAGTGCAAGCCCCGGCTGGTCCAGGTTCGCAGCAGGCGGGTTGCGCCCTGCACGCTGTGCCCGACCCATGGTTTGCGTAAGCTCCAACCTGGTGAATCGAAGCCCATCGGCTTCGGGCACCAGCCAGCCCGGTGGCACCATACCGCAAAGCCGGAGCTGCCGGGCTTGCGGCAGCTCCATCCGCAGCGCTTCTTGCGCCAGCAACGCGGCCAGCCCGGTGGCGTCCAGCCCAGCCATCTGCGGTAACTGCAATACGCGCACCGATAGCAGCCGCCCTCCTCCTGGAATGCCAACCGTCACCCGGTTCGCGTGGACTACGCCGAGCCAGTCGTGGGGTGCGAGGACCCGGTGCCAGCGGTTCAGCGCTGCGACAAACTGCGGCAGCATCTCGACCACCCGCACGCCGGCCGACAGCGCTGCCTCCAGCAGGCTGTCGCGCAGGTCACGAGGCATGGCACACGCCAGGAATGGATGGCGTGCGTCCCAGTCTGCGTCCAGGTGCCACTGCCCTGGCGCGTCGTCGTAAAGCATGCCAAAACGCATCTCTGCCGCCGCCCGGGTATCCTGCAGGCGGGTGGCGTTGCGCGGTGGTGCCACCATGAAAAGTCGGACCAGTGTGTCGCACAAGACGATACGCGCCGGGAGGCCTCCGACGGCATGCGCCTGAAGCGTCTCGCTTAGGAGGCCACTTGCGCCTTGCAATACATCCGACGGATCGGATAACGCCGCATGTGCAGCGAGGACCGGAGACTTGCGAAAGGGCCAGCCGCGCGTGCTGACCAGCCCGATACCATTGCGGGCAACCCCGATGCGCAGCGTCTGCGTCCAGCGCTCAAGCATGCAATGTCACCCGTTTTATTTCGTCCAGCGTGGTCTGGCCCTGGCACACCAGCGCCAACGCCGCTTCGCGCAGGCTACGCGTTCCGCCGCGCCGCGCTGCTTCCTTGATCTGGCGAATCGGCCGCTTCTCCACCACCAATTCGCGGATCTCATCATTGAGGATCAGAATCTCGGCAATCGCCTTGCGCCCCTTGTAGCCAGTTCCCCGGCAATCACCGCAGCCTGCGCCGCGCTTGAACTGGTAGTGCGCCACCTCGGCAACGTCCAGCTGTACCCGCGCGAGTTCGTCGGCCGATGGCAGGAAAGACTGTGCGCAGTGCGGGCAGTTCAGCCGTATCAGCCGCTGTGCCCAGATTCCGTTGAGTGCGGACACAAACGCATACAGGTCTACGCCCATGTGCGCAAACCGCCCGAAGACATCGAATACGTTGTTGGCGTGGACAGTGGTGAGCACCAGATGGCCTGTCAGCGCCGACTGCACCGCGATCTCGGCGGTCTCGCGGTCGCGGATCTCACCCACCATGATCTTGTCCGGGTCGTGGCGCAGGATTGAGCGCAAACCCTTGGCGAAGCTCAGGCCCTTCTTTTCGTTGACAGGAATCTGCAGGATGCCCGGCAGCTGGTATTCGACCGGGTCCTCGATCGTGATTATCTTGTCCCGTCCGTTATGGATTTCGGTCAACGCGCCGTACAGGGTGGTGGTCTTCCCGGAACCGGTGGGACCCGTCACCAGCAACATGCCGTAGGGCTCCTCGGCCAGTGCGCGCAATACCTGCAGCGCCTGTGCGTCAAAGCCAAGTGCCTCCAGTGTCAACGCGCCGTAGGCCTCCACCATGGCACGTTTGTCCAGAATACGGATCACCGCGTCTTCGCCGTGGATGCTGGGCATGATGGATACGCGCAGGTCGATCTCACGCCCACCCGCCTCCACGCGAAAACTGCCGTCCTGCGGCACACGGCGCTCGGCAATATCCAGCTCGGCCAGCACCTTGATGCGCGACACTACTTGCTCGGCCACCTCCACGCCAGCCGCGGACGTCGCGTGGTCGAGCACACCGTCAACCCGGTACTTCACCACCAGACCTGCTGGCGTACTCTCCAGATGAATGTCGGATGCCCCTGCCTTGAGCGCGTCGTAGAGCGTCGAATTAACCAGCTTGACGGCCGGGCTGGCAGCCTCGGACACCGACGCGAATGAGAGGCTGGCGATGGTCTTGCTGTCTTTGCGCGCATCGCCGGTCTGTGCCACCAGATGGTCTACCGCGCGCACCGATTCTTCGAGCTTGGACAGATAAGCCTGGATATCGGTCGGCAACGCCAACACATAACGAACGGTTCGTCCGGCGCGACTCTCAATCCAGGTTTGCAGATCGGCATCGAAAGGGTCGCCGACCACGCCCACGAGCCGGTCATCCGAATCTTGCAGCAGGACGCAGTGGCGCTGCATTGCCTTCGACAGCGGCATCAGCTCAAACATCGGTGTCAGCGCGAGCATGCCGGCGGTTTCGAAAACTTCCATCGCAAACGGTGCAGCCAGGGCAAATACCAGCTCGCGTTGGCCAAGCCCGGTGAGCTGCTCGAGTTCCACCACCAGATCGCGCCCGGACGCCCGCGCCAGCGCGCGCGCGCGCTGCACCAGCGCGGCGTCCATCTGCGGCAGTTCATGGCGCCTCATTCGGACCACCTCCGTGCTGCGCATTGCGATGCATTCGCCTCGGGAGCGGCCCAGCGGCTCATTCGGACCACCTCCGCGCTGGGCTCATTGAAAACTCCCGGCCAGGTCGAATATCGGCATGTACAGCAGCACAACGATGGTGCCGACAACCAGGCCTATGGCAGCCATCAACAAGGGCTCCAGCATGCGGGTGAAACGGTCGATCCAGCGCCCGACCTCGCCGTCGTAGAACTCGGCCGATTGCGTAAGCATGCGCCCCATGTCGCCGGATCGTTCGCCGACGCGCAACAAACGAAGGGAGATCGGTGTCGTCAGCCCATGCGCATCGAACGCGGCTGACAATGGAGCACCCGACAAGACATCGTCTATGGCTTTGCCCAGACGGTCACGCATGTCGGGCGATACGGTTGCCACTACCGTACGCATGGCCGGGACTATCGCAATACCACCCTCGAGCAACATACCCAGCGTCAGGTACAGCCTCGACAGTGCATAAATGCGCGCGCGCTCGCCCACGCCCGGCGCTCTTGCCAACAATCTGGCCAGGCCATCGCGCGCCAAGTTACGCCGCACAAAGAATGTCGCCGCTGCGAGCGCCACGCCTAGACCAACTGCCAGACCAGCGCCATGCTGTGACGCATATTGGCCCCAGCCGAGTAACAGCTCCGACATCCACGGAAGACTGCGTCCCGTGCCCTGGTACACCACTGAGAACCGCGGCACCACATAACCGATCAGAAAAACACACACCAGGCCACCGACCGTGAGCAGGATCATCGGGTAGATGGCGGCACTGACGATCTTGCTGCGCACCGCGTCAATGCGCTGCCGGTAGCCTATAAAGCGCTCCAGCGCTCTCGGCAGGTCGCTGGTTCCCTCGGCAGCCTGCACGATGCCGATATACAGCGGTGTGAACAGCTCGGGTTGTTCGGTCAATGCGGCCGAAAAACGCTTGCCATCGCGCAAGCTGGCCAAAAGGCGCGTCAGTACGGAGCGGGTCGCACCATTCGCCTCTTTTTCGAGCAGCGCTTCCAGGCACTCCACAATGCTCAACCCGGCCCGCAACAAGGCCAGCAGCTCCTGGCTGAACAGCACCAGCGACAGGCGGCCTGCGGTGCCACCCCCGGTCCTGCGGACAGCCCAGGAGGCGGATGGCCGGGACTGGATATGCGCCACGTGCAGCCCGCGCGACTGCACCTGCTTGCGTGCCTCGGTTTCGTCCTGGGCATCGAGCGTCAGCGTCACCATCAGGCTGTCGGCCGACAGCGCCCGCACGTGGTATTGCATGATCTTGGGTTAGCGCGAGCGCTTACGAGGAAACCTTCGCCCTGCGGGCTGCGGTGCCATTCGTCTTCGGAGCGGCCGGGCGACTCATGAGGAAACCTTCGCCCTGCGGGCTGCGGCGCTATTCGCCTTCGGAGCGGCCGGGCGACTCATTTTCTGATGTCCGCTTCCAGACCGGTGCCGCCGGCCTGCCCGTCCCGCCCCAGCGAAACGATGTCGAAATCGCTGGTTGCACCAGGCGACTTGTACTGGTAAGGATGCGACCACGGATCCAGCGGAACCACCTTGTTCAGGTAGGGTCCGTTCCATTTCAGCGCTGCGGCTGGCGGCGCGACCAGTGCCGTCAGCCCTTCCTCGGTGGTGGGGTAACGCCCCACATCCAGCCGGAAGGTGTCCAGCGCCTTCTCGAACGACACGATCTGGGTCCGCGCCAGTTCGACTTCCGACTTGCTCAACTGGGCAAAATACTTCGGTCCGACGTAGGCCGCCAACATGCCAATGATCACGATCACCACCAGCAGTTCCAGCAAGGTGAAGCCATGCTGCGCACGAAACACCCCGAGACGTGTCCCGAATCTGCCCATCCCATTGTTCACTGCGCGACCTCCACAAGCTAACACCGCACCCGTCGGCCAGATTGCCCAGCGCATCAGCCAATAGCGCCGACGCACGCGCATGGATGCGCCCTTGCCTGGTACCGCAGCTCGCCGACGTGTATGAGACTGCAGTTTCACGGCCTTGTGTGACGGCGTTGTGACTCGGACACCTCGCGAAGCGTCGCACGCGTGATGCGCAACCTGCTCCTGGCTGCTCGCCCGCGGTGCATTCAGGCCAGGGAAGCCGCAGTCAACACACGCTGCGGTACGCGCATACTGCAAGATTCATCGAGCAGCCGCTCGAGAATCTGCGGCACCTCAAAAACTGCGCGGTTGCGAATCTGGCGCACACTGGTTTGCAGTTCGGGCAGACGGCGAATGGTTTCGGCCACCGCTGCGCGCACGCCCTGATAACTGCGGTGCACGACGCCCAGGCCATGGCTTTGCACCCATTGCGTATTCCAACGCTCTTGCGGCATGGTCCAGGCATTGCGCGTCACGATGACCGGCAGGCCCATGTGCACCGCTTCACTCAGGCTGCCTGGCCCGGGCTTGCCGATAAAGAAGTCGGCCAACCTCATCCAGCGCGCCACTTCAGGCGTGAACTCCACCACGATCCGCGGTGCCCTCGCCGGCAACGCCCGCAGCGCATCGGCCAAGGCGCGGTTACGGCCGCACATCAGAATCAGCGGCGTGTCGGGCACGCTCTGCGCGATGCGTTTCATGGCATTCGACCCATGGCCGCCGAACAACACCAACCCGGTAGGCTGCCCTGCCAGCAAGCCAAGCGCACTGCGCTCGGCGTCCCGGTCCAGCGTCGGCATCTCATAAAAAGAAGGCCGAAGAATCATGCCGGAAGCGCGGTTAACCCGCTCGGGCGCGCAACCTGCGGCCAGCGCTTGCGCATGCGC
>JANOCN010000683.1:0-9340 GCA_031412185.1 Betaproteobacteria bacterium
CGTCTGGGAGACTGGACACCTGAGTCCCGACGATCTCCTCACGTTGTTCGGCGCGGCCGGGACCCAGAATAATCCACTGAAACCATCGCGCACGCCGGCGCACCCTCCGTACCGAAAGCCCGATGCCCGCATCCGCCACTCTCCTTTCCCCGCCCTCCCTCTCGCAGCGCCTGGCTGGACTGGAGTCCGGGCAGCGCCTGCGCCTGGCCTTGGGCGTTGTGCTGCTGGTGGTGGTCGGGATAGTCGGCGTGGTGATGGGGCGCCAGGCCGAATGGCGGGTTCTGTACGCCAACCTGGCCGACAAGGACGGTGGCGCAATCGTGGCGCAGTTGTCACAGATGAACGTGCCCTACAAATACTCGGACGGCGGTGCGGCCATTCTGGTGCCATCAGACCGTGTCTACGACACCCGGCTGCGCCTTGCGTCCCTGGGTCTGCCCAAAGGTTCGGTGGCCGGGTTCGAAATGATGGAGGCGAACCGGTTCGGGATGACCCAGTTCCAGGAGCGGCTGACATTCCAGCGCGGTCTGGAAGGGGAGTTGACCCGCTCCATCCAGGCGCTGTCGTCGGTGCAGAGCGCCCGTGTGCACCTGGCTCTGCCGAATCAGAACGGCTTCTTCCGGGAGCAGCAAAAACCCTCGGCCTCGGTGTTGGTGAGCCTGCACCCTGCGAGCACATTGGACCGGGCCCAGTTGGCAGGCATCGTGCACCTGGTAGCGTCGAGTGTTCCCGAGATGGCACCCAGCGCGGTCAGCGTGCTGGACGACACCGGCAAGCTGTTGTCAGCGCCAGCCGACGGTGCCGATGCCCGTGGCGGAGTCGACGCCCAGCAGTTGCAATACGCCCAGCAACTGGAG
Source organism: Betaproteobacteria bacterium (assembly GCA_031412185.1). Lineage (GTDB taxonomy): Bacteria > Pseudomonadota > Gammaproteobacteria > Burkholderiales > Burkholderiaceae_C > CAISIP01. Next base: position 858 of record JANOCN010000683.1, read on the forward strand.
CAGTTGTACACCCGCCGCATTCTTGACATTCTGGAGCCGGTCGTCGGCCGCAAGAACGTCAAGGCGCAGGTCACGGCCGAACTGGATTTCTCGCAGACCGAGTCCACCTCGGAATCGCACAAACCCAACCAGACGCCCGACGCGACGGCTATTCGCAGCCAGCAACTGGTCGAAAGCAGCAACGGGGGCGGTGCATCCGGGGCATCGGGTGTGCCAGGGGCAACTTCCAACCAGCCCCCTGGCAATGCCTCTGCCCCGGTGAACGGCCCGGCGCAGGCGCTGGCGGCAGGCGCAGCCGGGGCGGGCGGAAGTGCTGCAAGCGGTGGATCCAAACGTGAGTCGATCATCAATTACGAAGTAGACAAAACGGTTCGTGTGGTGCGGGGCAGCACTGGCATGGTTAAACGCATCAGTGCCGCCGTGGTGGTGAACCACCAGACCCTTACCGACGAAAAGGGCAAGACACTCACGACACCGCTCAGCCCTGAACAAATCGAAAAGATGACGGCCCTAGTGCGTGAGACCATCGGGTTCAGCAAAGAACGGGGTGACTCCGTCAACCTGATGAACGCGCCGTTTGCAACCGAAAAAATGGCGGTGACTGAATTGCCGCTGTGGCGTCAGCCCGAACTGCAAGATATGGCGCGCAGCCTGGCCTGGCCCTTGGGTACGCTGCTGCTGGCCGCGCTACTGCTGCTGGGGGTAGTGCGCCCTGCGCTGAAAGCTGTGGCGGCGGGAGGTGCTGCGGCACGCCGGGGTGGACAGCTTGATGCCCTGGAATCGGAACAACTGTCGCGCTCTGCTTTGTTGACTGGCCCCGATGCCGGTGTCAATGCCGGGCAGCCCGCGCTGGGCATGTCTGGCACTGCGGCCGGTGGTACTTCGGGGGGCGGCAAGCAGGCCGGGGGACAGGCGGCACTCACATCCGATAGTAGCGACGCGGTGGGATATGCAGGAAACAAGGCGGTAGTGGCGCTGTCTGCAGCGCAACGAAGGATCGAGGAGGCGCGCCAGCTCACGCGCGACAATCCGGCGGCGGTGGCCAACATCGTCAAGGCGTGGATGGGCAGTGAGGCGTCGGCCTGAAGGCAGAAAATCAGCATGACTGAAGATGGAACTCAAGATGCGGCAGTGTTGCTGATGTCCCTGGGCGAAGCCGAAGCGGCAGAAGTCTTCAAACACCTGTTGCCCAAGGAAGTACAGAAGCTGGGCGAGGCGATAGCCAAGACCCGGAGCATCACGCGCGAGCATGTCGACAAAGTGGTGGAAAAGTTCATTACAGAGGCCACCTCGCAGAGCCTGATGGTTTCCGACGCCGGTGAATACGTGCGCTCAGTGCTCAAGCTGGCACTGGGCGACGACAAGGCCACGCTGCTGATCGACCGGATTCTGCAGGGTGGCGACACGTCGGGCATTGAAAGCCTGAAGTGGATGGATCCGCTGTCGGTGGCAGAACTGCTGCGCAGCGAACACCCGCAGATCGTGGCGGCGATCCTGGTGCACCTGGACTACGACCATGCCGCTGCGGTCATGAAACAGCTGTCTGAGCGCCAGCGCAACGAGGTGATGTTGCGTATCGCCACCATGGAGGGTATCCAGCCCACCGCGCTCAAGGATCTGAACGAAGTGTTGTTCCAGGTACTGTCGGGCGGAGACAAGGTGCGCAAATCCTCGCTCGGTGGCATCAAGACTGCTGCCGAGATGATCAACCTGATGGGTGCCAGTGTCGAAGGTACGGTGATCGAGTCGATCCGCAACCACGACCCGGATCTGGCCCAGAAGATCATGGACAAGATGTTCGTGTTCGATGACCTGATCAAACTCGACAACAAGTCTATCCAGATGGTCCTCAAGGAAGTGGCCTCTGACGCGCTGATTGCGGCGCTCAAGGGTGCCCAGCCCGAGCTCAAGGAAAAAATTCTGGCGAATATGTCTTCGCGCGCTGCAGAAACGCTGCGCGAGGACCTGGACGCCAAGGGGCCGATGCGTTTGTCCGAGGTCGAAGCCCAGCAGAAGGAAATTCTCAAAACCGTACGGCGCCTGTCCGACGAAGGGCAGATCGTCATCGGTGGCGGTGCCGACGACGCGATGGTCTGACGATCAATGCGTAGCGACCCACGTTTCATTCCGGGCGAAGAGATTGCGCAAGTGTCGCAATGGAACTTCGGCGCTGTCGATACCGCGTCCCTGCTGCTCGCGGCGCAGGCGAAGGCGCAACACGAGGTGCGCGATCAGGCGCGTGACGAGACCATTCGCCAGGAGGGCTACGCGCAAGGGTTCACCCAGGGGCACGCGCACGCGCTGGTGCAGGCCGAACAGCAGATTCACGCCTTCTCCAGCAACCAGGGCCAGCAGGCGGCGCGCAACTTTGCAGCCTTGCTGGATTCGGCAGCGCAGCAGCTGGCACAGTCGCAGCAGGTCATGTCGCGTGGGGTGCTCGACCTGGCGTGTGAGCTCGCGCGCCAGGTGCTTCGGCAAGAGTTGTCGGTCAATCCCAACGTCCTGCAGCCGGTGGTACGCGAAGCCTTGGGCTTGCTGGCGCAAGACAGCAAAAGCGCCGTGGTACGGCTCAACCCGCTGGATCTGGAAGTGCTGCAGGACACACTGCAGACCGAATTCGCCGCGTTGTCCCTGACGCTGGTTGCCGACGCGACGCTGGAGCCGGGTGGCTGCCTGATCGCGGCGGCAGGTACAGTCGTGGATGGAACCCTGGACACGCGGTGGAGGCGGGCAGTAGCCAACCTCGGTCTGCAACTGCCATGGAAAGAGTAATGCTGGCGGACCAGCCGGCCGCCTGGGAGCAGTTTCTGGGCGACGCCTGTGGTCGTGTCCAGCATGGCAGCACCCTGGAGCTGCGCGGTACGCTGACGCGCCTGGCAGGCCTCGTTCTGGAAACCACCGGGCTGCGGGTCCCGGTCGGCTCCCAATGCCTGGTCAGCATGCCATCGATGGCACCGGTGCTCGCCGAGGTAGTGGGGTTTTCCCAGGAGCGTGCGTTTCTGATGCCCGCTGGTGATGTATATGGCTTGTCCAGCGGTGCCAGCGTGGTGCCTGCCGCAGCCTACATACCGGTTCCCCGACTGGGCGCGGCACCGCGCGAGCGCACGGATATGTCTGCCGGTTTGCTGCGCCTGCCGATTGGGGACGGACTGCTGGGGCGGGTGGTGGACGCCCACGGCGCACCGATGGACCGCAAAGGGCCGATCACCGATGTGGTTTCGGTAGCGCTGGACCGCAAGCCGGTGAACGCGATGGACCGCGCACCCATACGCGAGGCGCTGGACACCGGTGTGCGCGCAATCAATGCCCTGCTGACCGTCGGACGCGGCCAACGTATCGGTCTTTTTTCGGGATCGGGTGTTGGCAAGAGTGTGCTGCTGGGAATGATGGCCCGTTACACGGCCGCCGACGTGATCGTGGTGGGTTTGATTGGCGAGCGCGGACGCGAGGTAAAGGAGTTCATCGAAGACATTCTGGGCGACGACGGGCGCGCGCGTTCAGTCGTGGTTGCGGCACCGGCCGACGCACCACCGATGCTGCGCATGCAGGGCGCAGCCTATGCAACGGCAGTGGCCGAAAGTTTCCGCGACAAGGGCAAACATGTGCTGCTGCTGATGGACTCGCTCACCCGCTATGCCATGGCGCAGCGCGAGATAGCGCTGGCGATTGGAGAGCCACCGGCTACCAAAGGCTACCCGCCTTCGTGTTTTGCCAAGTTACCGCAGCTTGTCGAGCGCAGCGGCAATGGCCTGCACGGCGTGGGGTCGATCACCGCCTTTTACACGGTGCTGTCGGAAGGCGACGACCAACAGGACCCGATAGCAGACGCTGCCCGCGCTATTCTTGACGGCCACATCGTGCTGTCGCGCAACCTTGCCGAGGCCGGGCACTATCCCGCCATCGACATTGCCCAATCGGCGTCGCGTGTCATGCACAACGTGGTGCCGCGCGAGCACTTTGAGTTGGCACGGCGTTTCAAGGCAATTCACTCGAAGTACGAAAAGGGACGTGATCTGGTGCAGATCGGTGCCTATGCCAGTGGCTCCGACCCTGGCTTGGACCAGGCCATCCAGCTACATGCGCCGATGGACGCTTTTCTGCAGCAGGACATGGTGGAGTCCGCCGCGCTGCCCGCGAGCCTGGCCATGCTGCACTCGCTCGTCCCGGGTACCGGACCACAGCCATGACGTCTGCGCTGAAGGGTCTGTTGCTGGCGATAGAACTGGCGCTGCGCCAACGCGACGACAGCGCGCGGATGGTGCAGCAGGTTCGCTTGGCCAGTGACTCTGCGCGGACCCAGATGGAACAGCTGGAGAGCTACGCTGCGGGCACGGAATCGAAGTGGGCGCTGCCGACGCGCAGTGTCTCGGCACCCGATACGGTGCGCAACTACTACCAGTTCATGGGCCGACTGGAGCATGCTATCGCGTTGCAACGCCATGCCGAAGCCGAGCAACAGCGTCAGTTGGTGGTTGCACAGCAGGGTTTGCTGGCCGCCGAGGTACGCCTGGCCAGCCTGAGCCAACTACTGGAAAAAAAGAAGCACGCCATCCGCAGGCAAGAGGCGGGTCGGGAGCAGAAACAGCAAGACGAGTTCGCCGCATTGCAATACCGACGCCAACACGCCGAACGCGACTTCCAGGGACAGACATGAATGTAGAGCGTAGCAACATGCGTATTTCGCCCAACCCAACGCCTGCCGCTGGTGCGAAGCCGCTCAGCACGACCGATGAGCGGCCAGAAGATTCTGCGGGCGGCTCGTTTATGGCGCTGCTCGCCAACTCGATCGAGTCGTCTGCCAACACCGCCCAGCAGGCCCCCGCCACGCCCTCAGCCGATGCACCGGAAGCCGACCGGCTGCACATGCCCGATGCAGTGTCCGCGCCGGTGCCCCGCCACCGCACGGATGGCGAGAGTTCCGAGGCGGCTGCCGTTGTGTTGCCGGACTTGGCCGCGCAGCCGATCGGCGCGTTATCCACGCCAGCAGGGATTCTGGTAGCGGCTGGCGCCCCGCCATCTGGCGCTTGCGTCCAACCCACTGGACCCAGCGGGAAAAGTGGCCAGGCTCCGCTTGCGGATATGGCCTGGAGACCACCCGCTCCGCAAACTGCACAGGACGGCGAAGGCGCAGCGCCTGCTTTGCTGGCGGCAGCCATCGATCCATTTGCAACGGGGGTTGGGGGTGCAGCATCCAGCGCTATGGGTGGGTACCGGGCGCTGCGCGAAGCAGGCAGTGCACTGTCGGCAAAGGCTGTTGCAACACGCGCGAACGATATTCGCCTTGAGACTGACGCGCTGGCCACAACAAGGCTAAACGCCCAACCCCTACCCACACCCACACCAGCTGGCCTGGAGCCGGGTTTGTGGCTGGCATTGAACCATGCGGCTGGCAAACCGGGCCAGCAGGCACGCACTGCGGATCGCCTCGCCTCGGGCGCATTGACCGATCTGGCCGCCTCGGGGGCAGCCGGTCCCTGGGTCGAAGGGGCGCGCTCCGGGGGCGACGCCACTGCGGTGACTTATGCGCCGCAAGCCGCAGCGCCTGCGGTTGCCGCAAGTGTTGCAGAGAAGGTCCACTACTGGATCACGCGTGGCGTGCAGAACGCGCAGTTGCAGCTGGACGCTTTTGGAGGCGGATCGGTTGAAGTGCGCATCCTGGTGCAGGGCAACGAGGCGCAGGTGGAGTTCCGCAGCGACCAGCCTGACGCGCGCAAGATGTTGCAAGACAGCATGGCGCATCTCAAAGACATGCTCAAGGGCGGGGGACTGGAACTCGCCGGTGGTTTTGTGGGCAGCTCAGCGCAACAGGGCGGCGGCGCCCGTGAGCGCCCGGCCGACGCCCCGCACAGCAGGACTTCGCTGGTAATGCCCGAGGCACGGTCGCCCGCTGCCGGCGCGACCCCGGCGCGCGTGCCAGGTAGAACCGTGGACATATTCGTTTGACAGTTTTGCCATGGTTTCCTGCCCCTAATCCGGCTATCGTTCGGCTGGAGGTGCAGAATAATCCATCTGTGACTTGCGCCAACCTGGGATGAAACGTGTCCGACAAACCTGCTGAACCATCTGCGACACCACCGAAAAGCAAGAAGTTGCTGCTGATCGGCGGCGTCGCCGTGCTTGTACTGGCGCTCGCCGGTGGTGGTGGCTGGTTCTACATCAACAAGCAGCGTGCTGCCATGGAGGCCGACGAGGAGGAAACCGTCGCCAAAGTGGAACATGCGGGCCCGCCGACTTATCTGCCGCTGGACAATATGGTAGTGAATCTGGCCGACCCCGGGGGCGAGAAGGTGGCGCAGATCGGCATAACCCTGGAGTTGGTGGATTCCAAAGCGGCCGAGCGGGTGAAGCAGTATTTGCCGACCATTCGCAGCAGCGTGTTGCTGCTGGTCTCGCAGCGCACTTCGGAAGAGTTGCTGCAGCGCGAGGGCAAGGAGAAACTTGCAACCGACATTCTGCGTGAAGCCTCGCGCCCGTTTGGCGGGGCTGAGGACACGCAGGCAGATGAAGCCGAATCGCCTGCGGGCGGCGCTGCCAAAAAGCCCAAGCCCAAAGCCAAAAAGAAGGGTAAGGCTATCGGCGAGCAACCGGTCCAGCGCGTTCTGTTTTCCAGCTTTATCGTGCAGTAGCACACAGGCCCGTCTGCAGCATGAGTGAGTCATTCTTATCGCAGGAAGAGGTCGACGCCTTGCTCGAAGGCGTTACCGGCGAAAGCCAGAAAGAAGTCGAGGAAGCGGCTCAGAAGGGGGAAATCCGGCCCTATGACATGTCCAGCCAGGAGCGGATTGTCCGTGGCCGTATGCCGACGATGGAAATCGTCAACGAACGGTTTGCCCGCAATCTGCGTCTCGGCCTCTTCAACTTTATCCGCAGAACGCCCGAGGTATCGATAGGAACGATCTCGGTCCAACGCTTTGGTGCCTTTCTGCGCGAACTGGCAGTACCCACCAACTTCAATATCGTTGCCGTGCGTCCACTGCGCGGCAACGGGCTGATTGTCTGCGAGCCGTCTTTGATCTTTGGCGTGATTGACACGCTGTATGGTGGCAATGGCAAGTTCCAGACGCGTATTGAAGGGCGCGACTTCTCGGCCACCGAACACCGCGTGATTACCCGCCTGGTCACGGTGATCACCGACGAGTACCGCAAGGCCTGGAAGGGCATTTACCCGATCGACCTGGAGTTCCAGCGGTCCGAGATGCAGCCGCAGTTTGCCAATATAGCGACGCCCAGCGAGATTGTGATCTCCACCTCGTTCCAGCTGGAGATCGGTGAGATCGCCGGATCGATCCATTTTTGCATGCCGTATGCCACGCTGGAGCCGATTCGGGACGTCTTGTATTCGTCCACCCAGGGCGATTCGATCGAGGTCGACCGGCGTTGGGTGAATGTTCTGAAACGGGAGATCCAGGCGGTGGAGATCACCATGGTGGCCGAGTTGGCCCGCACCCGCACCACGGTCGAGCAACTGTTGGCGATGAAGGTGGGCGACTTCATTGAGCTTGACCGCGCCGCCCACATCCAGGCCGCCGTAGATGGGGTTCCGCTGTTTCAGTGCCAGTACGGAACCCACAACGCCAAATATGCGATCCGCATCGACAAGAGCCTGAGGGGCGATGACCTCGGGTGGATGGAACAATGATATGGCAGTAGAAGATAAACCAGAAACCGAACCACCTGCAGCCGGGGACGGCTCGTCCGCCTGGGCCGAAGCATTGCTGGAGCAGAACGGTACCAATGGCCAGGCCAGCCAGCCGGCTGCGGGCAGTGTCCTGCAGGGTGAGTCGGCCCGGCCATTTTCTGCGTCCGGTGCGTCGCCCGAAGTGGCAGCGCGCGATATCAACATGGTGCTGGACATCCCGGTCCAGCTATCGGTGGAGCTGGGCCGGACCAAGGTCTCCATCAAACACATCCTGCAGCTTGGTCAGGGCTCGGTGGTTGAGCTTGACGCGCTGGCGGGCGAACCCATGGATGTGTTGGTAAACGGCTACCTGATCGCGCAGGGCGAGGTAGTCGTGGTCAACGAGAAGTTCGGCATCCGCCTTACCGATGTGGTAACGCCATCGGAGCGGCTGCGCAGGATCAACAAAGGCTGATGCGGGTGACGACACAGACGGTAGTGACGGTGGTGGCGTTTGTACTGCTGCTGGCATTGGTGCCCTCGGCCATCAAGTGGTTGCAGGCGCGATCCGCCAGGGGCCTGGGGACCAGCGGGTCGGGCACCCGGCTGGTGTCTGCAGTGGCGGTAGGCCCGCACCAGCGGGTCGTCACCGTGGAGGTCGGTCCTAGCGACGCACGGACCTGGCTGGTGCTTGGCGTAACGCCACAATCGATCTCGTGTCTGCACCAGATTGCAGCGCAATCAGAGCGTGCCGAGAATGCGCGCGTGTTGGTTGCAACCTCCTGATCGGCCCCAGGGTGTCTTACGTCTCAATTCGCGCCCCGCGCTGGTGCAATAGCCACTTCGTCCGTGCACTTGCAGGGCT
>JANOCN010000684.1:0-2328 GCA_031412185.1 Betaproteobacteria bacterium
CCTGAATGTCCGCGTCGTAGTTCAGGTACAACTTGCCGTCCACAATCTTGAACTTGTCGGGCTCGATCGTCACCAGGTTGTCCTGGGCCACGCCGTAGGCGCAGTAGCCACCATATTGCGGCGCGTACTTTTCGGGACTTGCCTTGAACAGATCGAGGTGCGATTGCGATGCAAACTTCCACTTGGCACCCTGGTATTCGAAGGCGAATGCATCCTGACCCTTGACCGGCTTGTTTTCGGTGAAATACGCCACCGGGTCGTACCCCAGGATCGCCGTGTCGGTACGTCCACCAAACAAGCCGGGCTTGAGGTTGTTGGAGGGTGGTGCTGCGAAAGCAACGGTAGCAGGCAGGAGTGCACCGACCGTCCATGCGAGAACCACGCGGCGGCGCGGCGATTGGTGAGCAAGTGGCATCATGGCGTGGTCCCGAGGAGCTTGGTAGTGGATAGAGCGTTTGGTGGTTGTTCGTCGGTCAAAACCGCGCTCCATTACAGGAAACCACTTGGCCAGCACCCAATCAATGCCCACCTCCAAGCCTGGCACTACCGCATCGTCATGATCACCGCGCGTAGATCTCGCGCCCAAGAGCGGCGATCCCGACCTTCTGCGACTTCGGGTGTGCCAAACACGACCTTCGCGCACAGATGGCGTTCTCCGAGCGTGCGCCAGATCGAGCTGGCAAGTGATTGATCGCCAATATAGTTGGCTGCAGCAGACGGCATGTCTGATCGGCGGTCGAAGAATTGCAGCGCCACTGGCTGAACCGGTGTGTCCGTCGATATGGCCGCCTGGATCAAACTTCCGTGGAATGTCAGCAGCGTCGTGCCATCGCTGGTGGTGCCCTCCGGGAAGATCGCAAGAACGTCACCATCTTTCAACGCCTGCGCCATCCCGTGTACAACACGCATCGCGTCGCGGTGTGAAGTGCGCTCAAAGTATATGGTTCCTGCTCCTGTGGCCAACGCTCCGACCAACGGCCAGCGTCGAACATCCGACTTGGATACAAAACGGCAATGGTGGGTGGCGTGCAAGACAACGATGTCGAGCCAGGAAATATGATTGGCCACGAGCAAAACCGGGCCAACCTTGGGCGGCGTACCGTCAATGATCAGTTCGACGCCCAGTTTCGTCAGCATGTCGCAGGCCCACTGTCGAATTCGCAGGCCGCGCTGGGACCTGTCGAGCTTGGGAAAAACCAGTTGGATCAGCGCCAAACCGGTCAGCATGTGCGCGCATACGCGACACGCGCGCCAGAATCGCAAACATGGCTCTATAAGACCCAAAGAAACTCGTTTGCCAACCACTTCAGTTCGGATATTCAAGGGGTGACCATTCCAATGGTGCTATGCAACAAAGCGGCCGCGGCGCTGCATCGCCGCCATCGATGGAGATTCAATATCGAGCCAAGTCAGAAAATCGATTGTTCCGAACTCACGGTCGATGGCAGGGGGAGCGCATATGGTGGCTCCGAGGCGCAGGTAGGCCAGGAGCAGTTTGGGCATTTTCGGGGGAGGGCCCGCGGGTGCGTCAAGTGGGCATGCAAACCGGGGTGTCGGATTCGTGCACCACGCAGCCAGTGCGCGATAGGGAGCAAGGTGGCTCCAGGCCGCAACTCCCACGCTGGCATCGCGAGAAGTCAATGAACTGCAACCCATAAGGTAGCGTGTGTTCTTTGCGCGCGCATACGTCGCGACGCCCTTCCAAAGGTGGTTGAGCACAGCGAAATTGCGATGCCTTTGATGGATGCAAGCCCGACCCAACTCCAGTATCTCGCTCCGCATCTGCTCGAATGGCCCGAAGTCGAACTCGCGCTCGCTGTAGTACCCCAGTGCTTGGGCCGCCTTCGCACCGGTTTGCATCCGGTAGGTTCCCACAACCCCACCGCCTGCCAGGTCCTCCACGATCAGGTGGTCACACACAGCGTCAAACGGGTCGGCGTCCAGGCCGGTGTCGTATGACATTGCAAGCCCCTCGTCCAGCTCGAGATTGAAGACCTCGAAGCGCAACGCCTGGGCCGCTTTCAGGTCGGCTGGTGTTGAGGCCAGCCGGGCACTGTATGCTGTTCCCACGCGCAATCCGGGCGCTAGTGCATGAATGGCGTTGCTGAGAGTTGTCATGCCCATCAGTCGGTCAAGAAGCAAATCAATTACACGCAAATGCTGTAAGAACCGTCGCCCCCGTTCGACAGACCGAGCTTGTGCCGATTCGCGATGCTGGATCGGGGGGTAAAGAAACCGCGCGTCGCACTGGAGGGGTAATGCAGATAGCATGGCAGGCGATGGTGGTTTGGTTTGAATCCGCGCTATCGGGCATGGGTGAGCCATGGG
>JANOCN010000685.1:0-2832 GCA_031412185.1 Betaproteobacteria bacterium
TGGTCTGCTGTTTTCCACGCGGCCGGTGCCAGCATGCCGCCCACCATCCGGGTGCCGACCATTTCTATGCTCACACACATGCTGGAAATACAGGCCAACACGTCGTCTGCGCTGGCCGGTGTCTTGCCGAGCCGAAACGCCACTTCCGCCTCCATGGCGGCATCGCGCATGGCGCCCGGCTGCCAGGTCGCCCCGCTTTGCAGCAGCACCGGCAGTGGCGCTGCCGTCATGTTGCCCTTGCCGCCAGCCTTCCAGGCTGGCACATTGCCATTGGCGAACCAACCAAGTTCGCTGGCTACGGCATCCTGGATACGGTAGGCATCCGCCTCACTGAGCGACGTGTCGAACGGCCCAGGCTGCCAAGCCAACCCGCTGCGATGGGCCTGCGCCAGTTGCTGGACTATGGTGTCGAAAAGTGGTGCGGGCATGGTGAACTTTGGGAAAGAAGAGATGGCTGGAATGGTAACGCCGCGCTAGTTTCGGGCCGGGTTGGGTGGCTGCGACCGGCGGCGTCTGGTTGGGACATTCGGCTTCTGTGAAAATTTGCATTTTCTTCCCGGGGCCGTTCCTTGACACAAACTACCGCCAACAGCGTTGACCAGGCCATCCATAGCCGCCAGTCCATGCGCCAGTTCCTGCCGACACCGGTGCCGCGCCAGACCCTGGAGCACATGCTGGAGTTGGCCGTGCGTGCACCCTCCGGCACCAACACCCAACCCTGGAAAATCTATGTGCTGCAAGGTGCCAGCAAGGACAGTTTGGTGTCCAAGGTCTGTACGGCCCACGATGCCGCGCGGGCCGACCCGGCACTGGCGGCGACCTACCAGGATGAATACGACTACTACCCCAAGAAGTGGGTTTCGCCGTTTATAGACCGCCGCCGCGAAAACGGCTGGAGCCTTTACGGGCTGCTCGGCATCACCAAAGGCGACAAAGACAAGATGCATGCCCAGCACCAGCGCAACTACCGGTTCTTCGACGCACCGGTCGGCCTGCTGTTCACCATTGACCGGGTGCTGGGCCGGGGATCGCTGATGGACTACGGCATGTTTCTGCAGAACCTCATGCTCGCAGCGCGAGGCCATGGCCTGCATACCTGCCCCCAGGCCGCGTGGAACGGGTTCGCCAGCATCATCCTGCCCCACATCGGCGCTGGCGCGAACGAGATGCTGGTGTGTGGCATGTCGCTCGGTTACGCCGACGAAACCGCGCTGGTCAATACCTTTCGCACCCCACGCGTGCCGGCAGCAGCGCTCACCACCTGGCTGGAATGAGATGAAGCCATCCGCGCATTTCACCGAAGCCACGACCGCGTATTGGCAGCAGATCGTCGAGGCCCCAACGGCTCCGCGCGCCGATCCGCCGTGGCGCTTTGCTTACCCCGCCCGGCTGCCCGACGGCCGCGCACTGATGTTGCCCATACGGCAGCTGGCAAGCGAACCTGCGCACGCGGTAGCGTCGCTGCTGCTGAACCAGGCGGCGCTGGATGTCGTGGACACACTTGGCAAGATGCTGGCCGTGCAACTGGAAGGCGTTGGTGCGGACGCTGTGGTGGGTTTGCCGACGCTGGGCCTCACGCTGGCCAGTGTGGTGGCGCGCGAGCTCGGGCATACGCGGTATGTGCCGATGGGGGTTTCGCGGAAGTTCTGGTACGACGAGGGGTTGTCCACGCCGGTGTCGTCCATCACCACCCCCACACCGGGCAAACGCATTTATCTGGACCCGCATCTGCTGCCGCTGGTGGCTGGCCACAGGGTGATCTTGGTGGACGACGCCGTGAGTTCCGGCACCACGCTGCAAGCCACCTGGAGTCTGATCGAATCGCTTGGCGGCGAAGTCGTGGCCTGCGGCGTGGTGATGCGCCAGGGAACACGCTGGATGCAGAAGATCGGGCCGCAGCGGACTGCGCGGCTGTACGGCGTGTTCGACAGCCCCTTGCTGCGGGCGGTGTCTGAGGGGTGGGTGGAGCGGGATTAAGGACCCATCCGTGAATCTCGTATTGCAGTGCGCGCAGCATCAAACTGCGCGGCATGTGCAGTGCGCCAAGCGCGCCGCGTGCTGTCGTCGATCCACGCCGCATCCAGCCCGTTCAGCATGAAGGCGCGCAAATCGTCTAGCGAGAAGCCGAAATCGCGCACCATCATCAGCCAGGCCCGTGTGGGCGTGACCTTGTGCAGCGTCGGGTCGTCGGTATTGGGATGGATGCGCAGTCCCAGGCCCGGCATGCGCCGGATCGGGTGGTCCAGCGCCCAGCGTTCGGGGGCCAGGGTGCGCAGGTAATACGAGTTGGTGGGCACCACCGTGAAGATGACTCCTGCATCCGCACACTGGCGCGCAAAATCCGGCGCTTCCACAATCGTGTAGCCATGGTCTACGCGGTCCACCTTGAGCAATTCCACGGCCGTTCTTATATTGGTCCAGGGCATGCCAAATTCGCCGGCGTGGGCCGTGGTCCTGAGGCCGGCGCGGCGCGCATCGGCATAGGCCTGTGCAAACAACTCGGGTGGGCGATTGACTTCGCTGTAGTCGATACCGATCCCCAGGGTTTCATCGCAACGGTGTGCGGTGACCCACTCCACCATCTGCACGGCGGCATCGGGCGACGCCTCGCGGTCGATGGCGGCGATCAACCGGCCGACGATGCCGTGGTCGGTCTGCGCGTCGCGGATCGCCGCGATGATGGCTTGTTGTGCCACCGGGTACGCCATACCGGACTGCTGCGCGGTGCCGGTCGGGTTCCAGAAGAACTCGGCGTAAACCACCTGGTGGCTGGCCGCGTCCTGCAGGTATTCGTAGGTGATGCGGTGCAGGTCGTCGGGTGTGCGCAGCAGC
>JANOCN010000686.1:0-2044 GCA_031412185.1 Betaproteobacteria bacterium
GCAGAGCGAGTGCCGCCGCCGTGCCCAGGGGCACTGCCAGCAGCACCGTAGCCAGCGCCAAACCGAGGCTGGTCCACGCCGCCTGCACGTAGCGCGGATCACCCCACACGTCGGCATACCAGCGCAGGCTTAAGCCCTGCGGCGGGAACACCAGGAAACCACCGGCCGACAGGGAGGCCGCCGCAACCACGGCCAACGGCGCCAGCAGAAATATCCCTACGCACAGCAGCAAACCCAGCATCGCCACGGTTGCGCCGAGTGGCCGCTCGCCGGTCATCGCCGCACCCTGGAACGCGTGGCTGCGGTGTAGGGCACCAGCACCGCCAACACCACCAAAAACAACGCGATCGACTGCACTGCCGCCATCGGCCAGTCGTTTTCGCTGATCGCACTGGCGTAGATGCCGCTGGCCAGCACCGGCAGCTTGAGGCCGCCAATCAGCACCGGCGTGATGAACGAGCCCACCGTCACCGCAAACACCAACACGCTCCCGGCCACTACCCCGGAACGGCTCAGTGGAAGCGTGACACGGGCCAGCGCCATCCACCAGCTGGCACCCATGGCGCGCGCGGCCTCGAGCAGGCGCCGGTCAATCTGCCCGATCACGCCCAGCAGTGTCAGCACCATGTAGGGTAATAACACCTGCACCATGGCGATCGTGACGCCGGTCTCGGTGTAGGCAAGCTGAAAGCGGCGGTCGACCAGCTCCAACTCGCGCAGCCACTGCACGATCGGCCCGTTGCGGCCCAGAATCACCAGCCAGCCAAAACTGCGTACCACCACGCTGGTCATCAGCGGCAATACCAGCGCCAGCACCAGCCAGGCGCGCCAGCGTTTAGGGGCGGCGTCTATCGCCAGCGCCAGCGGGTAACCGACCACCAGTGTCACCAGCGTCACCACGAACCCGAGTCGCAAGCTGCGGCCCGCCAGCCCGAGGTAATAGTCGTCTACCAGCAGCCGTGCCCAGGCACTTGTATCGAGGGTCGCCAGCGACGGCACACCCATGCGGAAAAACGCGAACGACAGCACCATCAGAATGGGCAGGACGAAAAAAACACCCAACAAGGCGGCTGCAGGGGTCGCCAGCAACGACGCCTCGGTGCGACGCGATGCGGTCATCGCACAGAACCAGAAAACCTACTTCGACGTTGCGAGCAGCCGGTTCCACTGGTCAACCCAGGACTGGCGCTTCTCGCCGATCTTGATCGGGTCGAACACCACCAGTTTCTTTACCGCGTCTTCGCCGTACACGACATCGCCCGCCACTTCCGGGCTGAGTTTGGTGGTGCGGTTCACCGGGGAATAACGCAGGTCCTGCGCCCACATCGCCTGCGCGTCGGCACGCAGGCTGGCTTCGACGAACTTGATGGCAAGTGCGGTGTTCGGCCTGCCGGCAACCACGTTGACCGTGATCAGCGAGCCTGGAACGCCTTCGGCGGGTGCCACAAAACGGGCAGGAAACCCGGCTTTGCGCAATGCGAACGCGTAGTCCTGGGCGTACGGTGCCAGCCATGCATCGTTCTGCGCAAAATTCGCCTGAATGTCCGGACTTGCCTTGATCACGGTGGCGTCCTTCAGGACACCTTTGATGGCGTCGAAGCCAGGCTGAACGTTGTCCAGATCACCGCCCATGACGCGGTTGAGCATCAAAAACGACAGCAGGCCATAACTGTTGCCAAAGTCGGTCAGCACCAGGTGGCCGCGAAACTTCGGGTCCAGCGCATCCTTCCAGGACGTGGGTGCCGGTTTGACCTTGTCGGCATGGTAGATCAGGCCCATGACGGCCATCTGCATCACCGGACCCTCACCACGCGCAAGGCCCGCCAGGGCAAACGGGTAAATCTCCGACGCGTTGGAAACCTGGCTCGCGGCGAACTTGTGCAGCAAGCCCTCTTTGGCGGCGATAGCCTCCTGCCCGCCCGAGAAGTGGATCACATCAAACTGGGGTGCTGCTTTTTGCGCCCGCAGCTGCGCCAGTGCGTCAGCCGAATAGGCCGTGACTATCTGCACCTTGACGTTGTTGGCTTTCTCGAACGGTTCGATC
>JANOCN010000687.1:0-4427 GCA_031412185.1 Betaproteobacteria bacterium
GTGCTGCAACTAACCCCCAACTTTTCCGAACTCAAGGAACTGGGTCACAAAGTAGGCGTGGTGGCGGTTGATGCTGCGCGACCGGCAAGCGCCGATGGCCCCAGCGTCGAGGTGCGTGGCTTTGCGCCCCACATGGGCATCAACGAAGACCCGGTGACCGGCAGCCTGAACGCCAGCCTGGCGCAATGGCTGATTGCCGACGGCCATGCTCCCGAGCGCTACCTGGCCGCACAAGGTGCCTGCCTGGAACGGGCCGGGCGGGTGTTCATTGAACGCGACGGCGCAGGGCAGGTGTGGATCGGCGGGCAGTCTGTCACCTGTATCTCCGGCAGCGTCACACTCTGAGGCATACCCATGCCACTGCCCACCCTGCAAGACATCGAAGCCGCCGCGCAGGTGGTGTACCGCGAGTTCCAGGCCACACCGCAGTACCGCTGGGCGCTGCTGGGCCAGCGCCTGGGCACGGCGTGTTGGGTCAAACACGAGAACCACACCCCGGTGGGTGCTTTCAAGATTCGCGGCGGCTTGACCTACTTCGACATGTTGCGCCAGCGCGTTGAAATGCCGCGCGAGGTAATCAGCGCAACGCGCGGCAACCACGGCCAGAGCATCGGCTGGGCTGCACGAGCACATGGCGTCGCTTGCACCGTTGTGGTGCCCAAAGGCAACTCGGTGGAAAAGAACGCCGCGATGCGCTCGCTCGGTGTCACCCTGGTCGAATACGGGGACGATTTTCAGGACAGCCGGGAACACGCGATCCGGCTGGCACAACAACGCGGCGCCCACATGGTACCGAGTTTTGACATGGCCCTGGTGGCCGGCGTGAGTACCTATTGGTGGGAATTTTTCAAGGCTGTGCCCCATCTCGACGTAGCGTATGTGCCGATTGGTCTGGGCTCGGGGGCATGTGCCGCCATTGCCGCGAAACTCGCGCTGCAGCACCCGGTGCGTATCGTGGGTGTGGTGAGTGCCCATGCCACCACCTATGCCGATTCGCTCGCTGCCGGGCGTGTGGTCGAAGCACCCGTAACCACCCAGCTGGCCGACGGCATGGCCTGCCGTATCGCCGACCAAGCCGCATTGGACATCATCGCGCCGCACCTCGACCACGTGGTCAAGGTTACGGACGAAGAAGTGGCGCAGGCCATGCGCGACATTTACCACGACACCCACAATGTGGCGGAGGGTGCGGGTGCGGCGGCGTTTGCGGGCGCTATGCAGGAGCGCGAATTGCTGTCAGGACGCACCGTGGGTGTCACCTTGTGCGGCGGCAATGTGGACAGTGCGGTGTTTGCCAGGGTGCTGGCGGGAGCGTGAGCCAACGCGCTGGTCGGCGATGGAGCGAGCCATCTAGCGACCCACGCTTCATGCCGGCGGAATAAACGGCTGTGCGATGGCCTGAAACACCGGCAAGGCCTCCAGGCGTGCGGCATGGGCGGCAAGAGCCGGGTAGTCAGCAGCGGGAACCAGCCCCGGGTGCGCCTCGCCAACGAAACGCAACACGGCGGCCACGGCAATGTCTGCGTGGCCCAGGCGCTCGCCGAACCAGTATGCACCCGTGCGCTGGCTGCGGTCGTCTTCGAGCGCACGCGCCACACCCAGTATCTGCGCACGGCAGCGCTCCACCCAGACCTCGGACACCTGCTGGTGCAAACGCCGCTCGTAAAAAAGGCTGACCGCCTTGTCGCCCAAGCCGGTGGCCAATGCCGCGACCCTTATCGCGTCGCGCCGGGCCACCCCGGTGGCCGGAAACAATGCACGCCCGGCACCCACCCGGTCGTCGAGGTAATCCAGAATGCTGTGGCTGTCGACCAGCACCGCGCCGTCGTCCAGCACCAAGGTCGGCACGCGCACCAGCGGGTTGCAGGCCTGCAGCTTTTGCCGGTCGCCGAATACCGACCACGGCTCATGCGCAAACGGCAGCTCGTACAGCATCAGCGCTATGCCGACGCGGCGCACGAAAGGCGAGTCATATTGGCCGATAAGAACCATGTTTGAGCCTCCGAGGGAGAGGCGGTTGGAAGGTACAGATATTAGCTGCGTGATGCGCCAGCCGCATTTTTCACATTGCGGCCGCACGTGTCTTGCCCTTCCCCTGCGCCTCGGGTTGACCGCAGCGCTTCACTGCTATGGCCTTTTGCGCTACGCTACGCGCAAATGCGTCGCCTGCAGTTTCTGATTCTGGTCTGTCTGTTGCAGATGGCCTGGGCGCGGGCGACCTGGGCACAGGCCACTGCACCCGCGTTTTCACGCGACGAAGTGCAGGGCATCCTCAGCCTCGGCCCGTGGCCACCGCCACATAAGCCCGACCCAAGCAATCGCGTCTCGGGCCAGCCACAAGCGATTGAACTTGGTCGGCGGCTGTTTCGTGACCCCCGCATGTCACCCGTGGGCTACATCGCCTGCGTCACCTGCCACCAGCCGGATCGCGCGTTCACCGATGGCAAGGCGCGCGCGCATGGGCTGGCAGACTTGCCGCGCAACACACCGGCTCTCGCCAATCTGCGCCAGCAGCGCTGGTATGGCTGGGGCGGTGGCAGCGACAGCCTGTGGATGGCCAGCATCCGCCCGATGCTCGACGCGCGCGAGTTCGACGGCAATCCCGCCACCGTGGCACGCCTGTTTGAACGCGACCCGGAACTCGCCGCCTGTTACCGCGCGGTGTTCCGGGTGGCACCGGCACAGGATCGACAGCGCACGGTGGTCAACGTTGGCAAGGCACTGGCGGCCTGGCAGGAAACCCTAGTTACAGGCCGCACTCGGTTTGACGATTTTCGCGATGCCGTGGCGCGCGGCGACGCGGCAGCGGCTGCGGCGTACCCCGATGCTGCGTTACGCGGGCTCAAGCTGTTTGTCGGCCCGGCGGAATGCGCCACCTGCCACCAGGGCCCGAGTTTTTCCGACGGCGGGTTCCACGTAGTCAGCCCGCCTGCAGCAGACACCGGCCGATTTGAAGATGCACGCATCCTGCAATCAACCCGCTTCAGCCTGCTGGGCCGCTACAACGACGACCCCGTGCGCGCCAACGCGCAGGCCACGCGGGGCCTGGCCGTGCGCGAAGACATGCGCGGGCAGTTCCGCACCCCTGGTCTTCGCAATGTCGCTGTCACCGCACCGTATATGCACGACGGCGCGCTCGATACGCTGCGCCTGGCGGTGCAACACAGCGCTGCAAGCTTGCCGCGCCCGCTTGCGACGCAGCAGGTCGATGACCTGGTGGCGTTTCTTGCCTCACTGACCGACCGCTCCGGCGCAAGAAGGCCTTGGGACGCCACTGCAGTGGCAACGTGCCCATAACCCACCGACGACTCGTCCGCCTGGGCACAGGGTGAGCGCCGGGTCAGTTCGGTCTGGCGCTACCATAGCCCCGGTGTCGTCCCGCCCCGCATCCACCCACTGGCCTCGCATTTTTATTCTCTGGTTGTGCGGCATCCTGGCGGCGATACAGTTCGCCAAGATATCGATCGCATTCCAGGCGCTGCAGCAGTGGTACGGCATCTCGGCGGCCAGCACCGGGCTGCTGCTGTCGATGGTGGGGATGGTCGGGCTGGTGCTGGGTGTCACTGTCGGACTCATCGCACCCGCGTTTGGCTACCGGCGCCTGTTGCTGGCCGGGCTTGGGCTTGGTGCGGTGTCGTCGTTCGTACAGTCAATGATGCCGCCGCACTCGGTGTTTGTCGTAACCCGCGTGCTGGAAGGTGCGTCGCACCTCGCAATTGTTGTGGCCGCGCCCACGCTCATGACGGCCGACGCTGCGCCGCAGCACCGGTCTATCGTTATGGGTGTGTGGAGCACGTTTGTAGCTGTGGCGTTTGTGCTGGCAGGCGCATTGGGCGCACCGGTCCTGGCCTGGGACGGCGTGGGCGGTGTGTTGCGTCTGCATGCAGCGGGCATGGCTTTGATGTTGGTCGCCGCCGGGGTCGCGGTCGTCGCTGATCCAGTACCCGCAGTCCGGCGCGATTGGCCCATGCTGCGGGCACTGCCGGGCGTCCATCTGCAAACCTACACGCGGCTTGCGACCGCACTGCCGGGCCTGTGTTTCTTCTGCTACACGGCGATGGCCGTCGCCTTGTTGACCTTTCTTCCCCTAAGTGCCGGGGACGACCAGCGCTGGCTCGCCGTGGTGTTGCCGCTGATGGGCGTAGGTGGCGCATTCTGCGCGGGCTGGCTGGCACAAAGCTGGATATCGCCGCTGCTGCTGGTGCGGCTGGCCTTTGGCAGTGTCGCTCTGGCGGGAGTCTCGGTGTGGATATGCGCGCAGATCGGGCTTGCTATTGCCCCGGCCGCGCTGGTGCTGATGTTTCTTGCGGGCTTGTCGGGCGGCGCCGCGTTCTCGCTGATTCCGTATCTGTCCGACGAGAACCAGATTCACGCGCGGGCCAACGGCGCAGTGGCACAGATGGGCAACGTGGGCTCCACCCTGGGTC
>JANOCN010000688.1:0-2642 GCA_031412185.1 Betaproteobacteria bacterium
GCTTGAACCTGTGCTGAAACTACCGCATTCAACTGGTGCTGATAATTTGACCGCGGAAACCGGGGCACAAGGCCGGATCAAGAAAAGCGCTGTTGCCTGCCCGACGCCATGCGCCAGGAGCGCTTCACAGCACCCGGTTACGCCGCCGCACCATGGCACCGAGCAGGCCCAGGCCGGCCAGCAACAGGGCATAGGTCTCGGGCTCGGGCACTGGGGCCAGCGCCATGGTCAGCAGGGTCGGGTCGTGGTCGGACAACTGGTCGCTGAACTCGGCGTTGGCGTGCACAATGTCGTAGGCCAGTGCGCCCCGCGCCACCAGGTTGGGCGACACGAACATGTGGTCCAGCGCCTGCAGATTGCCCTCGAAGTTGTAGGTATAACGCTCGCCCTCGGGCAACGAGTTGGTCATGTTGATCAGCCCGGCTGCGGCAAGCGGCGCCAGCGTGTCGGCAAACTGGAAGTCGTTCAAATCCCCCGCCACGATGATGTTGGCATTCGGGTTGATCGCCAGCAGGCTTTGCACAAAGCTGGCCACCGCCTGTGCCTGTTGCAGGCGCTGCGCCGCCGTGGTCAGCGTTGGCGCCTGGTTGGGGCCATACAGGGGCTGGTCACCGCCCTTGCTGTTGAAGTGGTTCGTCACCACAATAATCTGCTGCCCGTCCACCGTGAACTGCGCGACCAGGGGTTTGCGGCTGGAAGCGAACGCCGTGTTGGTGGGGTCGATACGGCCAGCGCCCAGGTTGAGCTGGACTTGCCCTCCTGGTCCGGCGATCGCACTGATGGCATCCAGCGGGCCGCCGACCGTACCCGAAAAAGTCACCCGCGCGGTGTCGTACAGAAACGCCTGGCGGATATTGCCGCCTGGCTGTCCACCATCGGCCCCGTCGACCGGATTTACGGAAACAAACTGGTAGTTGCGCCCAGTCTGTGCGTTCAGCTCGGTGGCCAGGCGACTCAGCGTCACGTCTGCTGCCACGGTGCCGTTGTTGGTGGCTCCGTTGTTGTCCTGCACCTCTTGCAGGGCAATCAGGTGCGGGGTACCCAATGTGTTCTTGATTTGCCCGGCGATAGTCGTTATGCGTGCTGCAGTGGCGTCGCCGCCAAGGTTCTCCACGTTGTAGCTGGCCATGGCAAACCGGCCCGATGGGATGGTGACGCTCTCGCGGGTGAGGTTGTTCGACACCACCGTCACGGCCTGCGTCACGTTGAGTTTGAAGTTTGAGAAGCTGTAGTCCAGCACACCCACAATGCCGGTCAGCTGTGCGCCGCTGTGTACCGTGGGTGTTGCCATCAGCCGGTCATCCAGCGCAATACGCTGGCCATTGAACTGCCCGGGGCCGATCACTACACCGCCACGTGGCGAGGCAATGGTGCCGGGCGCGCCAATCTGCGCGCTGGCGATTACCGGGACTTCGCGGAAGTTATTGGTGGGGCCAACCGCCACGGCAGAAGGCAAAGTGACGCGCATGCCTTCCAGCGACTCATAAAAGTCCATGCTGTATTGCGAAGGCTGCAGCACATAACCCACTGCCGTTTCCACATTTCCCACATTGGGTGCGATGGCAGATGGCGGCAGAAACCCGGCTCCAATCACCTTCGCACCTGGCAGCGCATTGCCTGACGACGAAAGGGTCCAGGCCCCAGCGAAGCCGGCAGTCGCATTGATTTGCGTCGTGGTCAGGTTATTGGCACCACCGCTACCACCTGGGCGGAACTCCTGCACCTGCCCGCTCACCAACACACCGTCACCGACCAGCGGTTTGCTGAGGCTGCCACTGCGGAACACGTAAATGCCGTCAGACGTCAGCGCGTTGCCGTCGCCAGCGTCCTGCATCCAGAAGCCATTGTTCTCCACGGCCGTAACGATGCCGGCGATATTGGCAACTGCCGTGGTGGCAAAGGACGACAGGTGGTCGGTGCCCTGCAGCACGCCGATGAGTTGCGCCTGGGAGCCGAGCGACGCAGACAGCAGCAGAGCGGCGAGCACCCGGTTAAGCCGGAATTTGGGGGGGTTGTGCATGGTGAAACCTCGAATGGAATGGAATTGCTGACGCTCAGTCTATGCAGACTCCGCGCGCTTTTTGTAACCGCTGACAAAATACTTCTAGGGGTTTGCACCGTCCGCTGATCGGCCTATTGACGCCGACCGAGCGGCACTGTATGAGCAGCTTGCAGCGCCACAGATCCGCCCGCGCAGCAGGCTCTCTGCCTCTCAGCGCAACTGCGGCAGCACCGCCAGCAGCGGCAGCAAGACACTTGCACCCAGCTTCTTCGAGCGCTCGCCATTCCAGCCCACCACGTCGTCGGGCAGGTCGGCGTTGTCCTTGAAAGGCATCTCCAGCGTGAACGCGAGGCAGTCGAACGCGTGCGCAACCCAGTTGGTGGCCAGCGTGGGGTTGGCGCGGGTGGGGTGGGCGGTGCCATAGGCCACACGGGTCTGGAAGTCGGGGCAGGTGGCAACCCAGGCGGCTTTGAAGGCATCCTGCAAGACCTGCCGCCGGGGCGTGAAGCCAACTACCGCATCGGCCCCCAGCAGAAAGTTGTAGGGCACGCCTTCGTCGCCGTGGGCATCCAGGCAAAAGTCCACGCCGGATTGCTGCATCTGCTGGCGTACCAAAAAGACCTCGGGCGATTTACCCATG
>JANOCN010000689.1:0-4400 GCA_031412185.1 Betaproteobacteria bacterium
CATTTGGGAGAAAATCTTGGGAAATTCATCGCCAGAGCAGGACAAAGCTACACAAGCGACAAACGCGCAAGGTACCGAGCCGGGCCATAGCGTATTGCCATCGGAGTTCGCTCCCACCGAGATTGACCCAGACACCGCCAACGCGAGCGACTGGTGGTCTGAATCTACCGACGGGCAGTGCAGCGAAAGCGCGGCACTGTTTGCCGCATCCCAGCCCGCGCCGCTAAGCATCGTATAACTTTCGAGCACTGCGCGAAGCCGCTGTGCGCAGTGCCGGGCAGGTAGCCATTTCGGCTTGGTCAGGCGACAGCGCACGGGGCGCTTGATGCCACAATAAGCGGATGACCGCACCCCGCTCCCCAGACCCTTTCGCACCTCTTCAAAACGACAGCTTTTTGCGCGCCTGTATGCGCCAGGCCACCGACCACACACCGGTCTGGCTGATGCGCCAGGCTGGGCGCTACTTGCCTGAATACCGCGCCACCCGCGCCCGTGCCGGCAGCTTTATGGGGCTGGCCACCAATACCGACTACGCCACCGAGGTCACGCTGCAACCGCTGGAGCGGTACCCGCTGGATGCGGCCATTTTGTTCAGCGACATCCTTACCGTGCCCGACGCCATGGGCCTGGGTCTGAGTTTTGCCATTGGCGAAGGCCCGCGTTTTGCACATGTGGTGCGCGACGAGGCAGCGGTGGCGAAACTTGCCGTACCCGACATGGACAAGCTGCGTTATGTGTTTGACGCGGTTACTTCGATTCGCAAGGCGCTGCATGGCAAAGTGCCGTTGATAGGGTTCTCGGGCAGCCCCTGGACGCTTGCCTGCTACATGGTGGAGGGTGCCGGCTCGGACGACTACCGGATGGTAAAGACCATGCTGTACGCCCGCCCCGATTTGATGCACCGCATATTGGCGATCAACGCCGACGCGGTGGCGGCCTACCTGAACGCACAAATCGACGCCGGCGCCCAGGCGGTGATGATTTTTGACAGCTGGGGCGGCGTGCTGGCCGACGGTGCGTTACAGCAATTCAGCCTGGCCTACACCGCGCGTGTATTGCGCCAGCTAACGCGCGAACATGCCGGGGTGCCAATACCGCGCATTGTGTTCACCAAAGGCGGCGGTTTGTGGCTGGACGAAATGGGCCAACTAGACTGTGACGTGCTGGGGCTGGACTGGACTGTCAACCTGGCACACGCCCGCGCGCTGGTGGGTGGGCAGGCGGGTGGGCCAGGCAAGGCCCTGCAAGGCAATATCGACCCAAATGTGTTGTTCGCCGACCCTGGCCAGATAGAGGCTGAAGTCGCCAAGGTTTTGCAGAGTTTTGGCGCGCCGCACCAGGCACCTGCAGATGAACCCAACCGCACCGGCCCAACGCATATTTTCAACCTTGGGCATGGCATCAGTCAGCACACCCCTCCTGAAAACGTAGCAGTACTGGTAGACGCAGTGCATGCCTACTCGCGCAAGCTGCGCACTTGACTGATCCGTCAGCGATTGCTTACCACCATTTGTGGCCAAACTGGTTGGTGAACCCTGACTTATTCACAAAAAAATTGTTGCGCTGCGCAACGACACGCACGTTTGACTGGGCTTTGCTACAAAACCAATAGCGGTTGCAAGTCTTTGATTTATATAGACTTTGGGGCAATGCTTTTTTGGCGGGCATTTCAGCCAAAGCCTTGCAAATCAACGCTCGCGAGCTTGTGCAGGGTAGATATCAACAAAGTTATCCACAGATTCTCTGGATGAAGGTTAAAGTACTTACAGATCAAGTACTTAAGTGGTGTTTCACAAGTTCACATCAACAATGGAGCCCAACTCGGACGCATCCACAGGACACCTGCTTCAAGTGTTGGTCCAGACCCCTGCACACAGCGACATTGCGGGTCCGTTGACCTATCGAAGTGAGTTGCTACTGACGCCGGGCAGCTTGGTCCGCGTGCCTTTCGGGCGAAGGGAAACATTGGGCGTGGTGTGGGACGCACAGGGCGAGACGCAAGCCGCTGCCGTTGACGCAAAAAAACTACGTTCCATAGCGGCGGTTTTGCCGGGCCTGCCCGCCCTGGCCCCGGCCTGGCGCAAGCTGGTCGAGTTTGCCGCCGCCTACTACCAGCGCTCGCTGGGCGAGGTCGCCTTGGCCGCGTTACCGCCTCAATTGCGGGTGTTGACCGGGCAGCAGGTACAACGCCGCCTGCGGCGGGTTGCTGCGCCGCTGCGACAGGCGGGCGCAGCGGCGGGTGTTTCGTCCCCGGCACTGAGCGCCGAGCAACAAGCTGCGCTGGCTGGTTTTCAGCAGGCCGAGGGGCCTTTCTTGCTGTTTGGTGCCACCGGAAGCGGCAAGACCGAGGTCTATCTGCAATGTGTGCAGGACCTGCTGTTGCGCGACCCGCAGGCGCAAGCCATCGTGATGGTGCCAGAGATCAACCTCACACCCCAGCTGCAGGTCCGCTTTATGGAACGGTTTCGGCCGCTGTACGGCTCGCAATCGGTGGTGTCGCTGCACAGTGGCATGACCGACCCCCAGCGTCT
Source organism: Betaproteobacteria bacterium (assembly GCA_031412185.1). Taxonomy (GTDB): domain Bacteria; phylum Pseudomonadota; class Gammaproteobacteria; order Burkholderiales; family Burkholderiaceae_C; genus CAISIP01. Next base: position 2,532 of record JANOCN010000689.1, read on the forward strand.
CACGAGTTGGCTTGCGGCGCACCATGGTGCTGCGCGGGTAGTGCTGGGGACCCGGATGGCAGTTTTTGCGTCGATGCCGCGCTTGCAGCTAATTGTGGTGGATGAAGAACACGACCCGAGCTACAAGCAGCAGGAAGGCGCGCGATATTCAGCGCGTGACCTGGCGGTGTACCGGGGTCGGCTCGAAGGTGCCAAGGTGCTGCTGGGGTCGGCCACTCCATCGTTGGAGAGCTGGCACCACAGCCGCCCCGGCACCGCCGCAGGCCGCTACGTGCGGCTCGACATGCCCAGCCGCATCGGCGACGCGCAATTGCCGCTGGTGCGCCGTGTGGACATGAACAACCAGCCCAAAAGAGCCGTGTTTTCGCCGCCACTGCTTGACGCCATCAAACAGCGCATCGCGGCCGGCGAGCAGAGCCTGGTGTTCCTGAACCGGCGCGGTTATGCCCCGGTACTGCAATGCACCGCATGCGAATGGAAAAGCGATTGCCCGCACTGCAGCGCCTACCGGGTGTTCCACAAGATCGACCGCACGCTGCGCTGCCACCACTGCGGATATGCCGAACCGGTGCCGCGTGCCTGCCCGGCCTGCGGCAACCTGGACATCACACCGGTAGGGCGCGGCACCGAACGGCTGCAGGAGCATCTGGGTGAACTGCTGGGCGACGTGCGTCGGCCCGGTTCGGTGACGGCCGAAAACCCCCAGGGCCAGCCGGTGCACATCGCCCGCATCGATGCCGACAGCTCGCGCCACAGCGGCAGCCTGCAAGCGCAACTGGCCGAGGTGCATTCGGGTGCGGTGGACGTGTTGGTAGGCACGCAGATGGTGGCCAAAGGGCATGACTTTCGCCGCATCACGCTGGTGGCGGCGATCAACCCCGACAGCGCCTTGTTCTCGAGCGACTTTCGTGCGCCAGAGCGTCTGTTCGGCCTGCTCATGCAAGCGGCCGGGCGGGCTGGTCGCGACGCCGCCACACAGCGCCAGAGCGAGATGTGGATCCAGACCTTTTACCCACGTCACCCCTTGTTCGAGGCGCTCAAGCGTCACGACTACGCGGCCTTTGCGCAGCAGCAACTGGCCGAGCGGGAGCGCGCCGGATTGCCGCCGTTCAGCTACCAGGCCTTGCTGCGCGCAGAAGCCCGCACGCAGGAGGTGGCACAGGGTTTTCTTGCTGCGGCCAGTGCCGCTGCGCAGGAACAACTCGGCCATCTGCGGGGCTTTGCACAAGTCACCCGCTATCCAACCGTGCCGATGCCGGTGCAGCGCGTGGCCAACGTGGAGCGGGCACAGATGCTGCTAGAGAGCCCGTCGCGCGCGGCCCTGCAGAACTTTTTGAGCGCATGGCACGCCGTATTGCATTCCACTCGCCAGGGCCCGTCGGGCAAAGGGCTGCTGCGCTGGGCGGTGGATGTGGACCCGTTGGCGATCTAACCCGGTCTTGCGCTTGTTCCGCGCACCATTGCCGGGAGTGGCACCCGATTGGCGTCAATTCCCGAAAAGAAAACTCGACGAAGGATCCTTCGATTGCGGGTACGGCGATTGAGCCAGCAGGAAGTCCTCGAATGCTGCGGGTGACAGCGGGTGGCTGAACAAGTAACCCTGGCAATAGTTACAGCCATGGCTAGCGAGGAACACCCGCTGGCCCTCCGACTCCACACCTTCGGCCATCACCTCCAGCCCCAGGCTCTGGCCCAGCGCAACAATGGTGCGTGCAATGGCGGCGTCGTTGGGGTCGGTCAACACGTCGCGCACAAACGACTGGTCGATCTTGATCTGGTCCAGCGGCAGGCGTTTGAGATAACTCAGCGACGAATACCCGGTGCCGAAATCGTCCAGCGAGAACCCCACCCCGTGCGCCTTGAGCAGGG
>JANOCN010000690.1:0-1617 GCA_031412185.1 Betaproteobacteria bacterium
GGCCAGGAGAACCGCGGCCTGGAGTACATGTTCATCATGATGAACGCGGCCCGTTACGCCGTGGGGGTGCAGGGCATCGCGATCGCCGAGCGCGCCTACCAGAAGGCGGTGGCCTTTGCCAAGGACCGCGTGCAATCGCGCCCGGTGGACGGCTCCATCGCCGCCAGCGCACCGATCATCCACCACCCGGACGTGAAACGCATGTTGATGACCATGCGTGCCTACACCGAAGGGTGCAGGGCCATGGCCTCGGTGGCCGCTGCAGCGTACGACGCGGCGCATCACCACCCGGATGCCGACACGCGCAAGCAGAACCAGGCGTTCTACGAATACATGGTGCCGCTGGTCAAGGGCTACAGCACCGAGATGAGCCTGGAGGTAACCAGCCTGGGCGTGCAGGTGCACGGCGGCATGGGTTTTATCGAAGAAACCGGTGCAGCCCAGTATTACCGCGATGCCAAGATTCTGACCATCTACGAGGGCACCACGGCGATCCAGGCCAACGACCTGGTGGGCCGCAAAACCGCACGCGATGGTGGCCGCACGGCTTTGTCGATTGCGGCCAGCATCGAACGTACCGAACAAGACCTGATCTCCAGTGCAAGTACAGACGCCCTGGCCGTGGCGGCACGGCTGACGGCAGCACGGGTGGCGTTTGTGGATGTGGTCAACTTTGTTGCCGACAACACCAAGGCTTCGCCCAATGCGGTGTTTGCCGGCAGCGTACCGTACCTGATGCTGGCCGGCAATTTGATGGCTGGCTGGCAGATGGCGCGCGCGCTGTTGGTGGCGCAGGAGCAAATCGCGCGGGGTGTAGACCTTGCGTTCATGCAAGCCAAAATTACCACCGCGCGTTTTTATGCTGACCACCTGCTCAGCAAGGCACCCGGCGCACGCGACAGCATTGTCGAAGGCGCAGACAGCGTGACTGCGCTGGCGCTGGAGGCATTCTGAGGCCTTGCGGGACGGACTAAAGCTACACGCAGTGAGCTTTGCTCGGTCCTCAACATTTATAGGATATTTCAATAACATTATGTCCCGACTGCCACCCCCGCTGGATACGCTGCCACTGCCCATCATCGGTGCGCCGCTTTTTATCATCAGCAACCCCAAACTGGTCATCGCGCAATGCATCGCTGGTGTGGTAGGCGCGATGCCGTCACTAAACGCCCGCCCGGCGTCGCAACTCGACGAGTGGCTGGCCGAAATCACCGAAACGCTGGCGGCCTACAACCAGGCCAACCCGCAGCGGCCGGCTGCACCCTTTGCCGTGAACCAGATCGTACACAAGAGCAACGACCGGCTGGAACACGACATGGCCCTGTGCGTCAAATACAAGGTGCCGATCATCATCACCAGCCTGGGCGCGCGGGAGGACATCAATGCCGCTGCGCACAGCTACGGTGGGGTGGTGCTGCACGACATCATCAACAACAAGTTTGCCCACAAGGCGATAGAGAAGGGTGCCGACGGGCTGATAGCGGTGGCTGCGGGCGCAGGTGGGCACGCGGGTGTAAAGAGCCCGTTTGCGCTCATCCAGGAAATTCGCCAGTGGTTCGACGGGCCGCTGGCCCTGTCGGGTGCCATCGCCAGCGGCAGCGCCGTGCTGGCGGCACA
>JANOCN010000691.1:0-3201 GCA_031412185.1 Betaproteobacteria bacterium
TTGCGGGGTGAAGCCGCATTTCGAGGCGACGTTGACGATCAGCAGCACCTCGCCGGCGTAGTCAGCCAGCGTAGTGGTACTGCCATCGATGCGTTGCAGCGCGATGTCTTTGATGGGTGCGGAGTTCATACGGGTGCCTTATACGGGTGCCCTTCGACGACTGAAGGACTCGCACCATTATTAACTGCAATGCAGCAGGCCACAGCCCGGTGAGCGCGCAGTCACGTGCTGGTTATGCTCAAGCGCGAGGGATGGGCGGTCGGCAAGAACCGGGTCTGCCGGCTGTATCGGCCGGCTACCCGCAGCCTGGAGAGCCCACCGACAACGGGCTAATCGCCTCATTCGATGGTCGAAGTTTAGAAACGACCGAATTCGGGGGAGACGTCACCAGGGTTGCACGCTAGAAATCAGCTATCGCGATACCACCCGCTGCGTTCTGCACGCATTTGGCAATAAGGCTTCGCAACCATAGATTCGCCGGATCGGTATCGTTCCGGCTGTGCCAGGCCATCCGCGGTAAACCAGGAGGCACCACAAAGTCCAATGGGCAATAGGACAACGCATGCGTACGGGCCAACCGCTTACCGATCAATTCTGGCAGGCTTGCGACCAGTTTGGTGCCCTTGACCAAGTATGGAAGGGTGGCGAAACGCGTGGTCCCGTGGTCAACGACACGCCGCAAGTTTTGGCCCGCCAATACACGGTCGATCTTGCCTTCAAGCGCACCGTCAAACGTCACGAGCAACTGCCGACTGCCGACATAGTCATCCAAACTCAACTTGTCTTTGTTCCACATGCTCGGATCAAACAGACAGCCGTAACCCTGCTCATACAAAATCTGGCTGCGGTGCCAAGTGCGTAGTTCGCCAAAAACAGAAATTGCCACGTCCACTTCGTCGCTGTCCAATCGATCGCAAACATCGGTATGACTGATGGGCCGAGCGACCAGACGCACGTGTGGGGCCTCGCAAGATAACGCGCGGATGATTTCAGGCAAGAAAACGATCTCATAATCGTCAGAGAGTCCGACTCGCACCGTCAGTCTGGCGAGTGCGGGGTTGAAAGGCGGCGGCGTGAAGGCAATCGAGTCGATTTGCACCAGTACTTCCTGAACCATAAGCTGAATCTGCACGGCTCTCTCTGTGGCTACCAGTCCCCGCCCCTCTTTCACAAAAAGCGGGTCTCCGAACAACACCCGCAGGCGCTTGAGTGACGCACTGACGGCAGGCTGGCCAACGAACAGGCGTCGTGCGGCCAGCGTGACGCTTCGATCCTTCATCAACGCCGAAAAAACCACCAGCAAGTTGAGGTCGATGGATGTCAGGCGCTTGATCGCCGCGTCGTCCAATTGCAGTGACAGCTTTTGTTGCATCGCGTTTGAATCATTGATATTGATGCGTTATATCAAAACAAATTGTTTGATCAATGAAATTGCTTACTTCAAACTCACGCTTTTTTTGGATGGCTGTATGACTTCATTTGTAGAAATCGTCCGGTTCAGGGTCGATCCGGCGCTGGCTGAAGCGTTTGTGTCCCGCCGCAGCGAGGCTGATCAGGCGCTGGTGGCTTTCAGGGGATTTCTGGGTTCTGAGCTGATGGCGGGTCCGGACAACAGTTGGACGTTGATAGTTCGCTGGGCCAGCCGTGCAGACGTTGAGGCTGCACAGGCCGTCACCCTTGCTTCGCCCGGTGTTCCCGCCCTGGCGGCATGGATCGCGCTAGCACAACAGGTGGTTTCATTCGAGACCCTGGAGCTGCGTCATATCCGTACGACGATGCGAGCTGACAGTACCGACACTAACCTTCAAACGGCACTTCACTTCGTCAGGGACGGCCTCGGCAATGCAGAACTCAGTGTGTTCGACAGGTGTTTGGACCCTGAAATCGTGGTGACAACCGGGCTCAGCCCTACAGCACCTATCCAGGGCCTTGAAGCCTATAAAGCGGTCTTTGCGGGCTTCGCCGCTGCGTGGCCTGTCTCAAAGTTGACGATCGATGAAAGTTTCGCAACTGGTGACAAAGTGGTGGTCAGGTTCACCGCAACAACCATCTTCAAGAATGACTACTACGGGGTGAAGGCCAATAACAAGGTTGTCCCGTTGCAGGAGACCCATACCTACACGTTCCGCCACGGAAAAATCGTGGAGAACGTGGTGGGAGCGATCAATTTGCCATTCGAGTTCATCATGTATCCCGCTCTGAAAGACGCCGTCCTTGGTGCGCTTCAAGTGGCACCCTGAGCGGCTTCGCGCATCATTTGAAAGGACCCCGATATGAAAAACAAGGCTGGACTTTGTGTTGTTGCCGGCGCTGGCCCAGGCATGGGCTACGCTATCGCCAAGCGGTTTGCCGGCGAAGGTTACGACATCGTTCTATTGGCCCGGAACGGTGCGGCCCTGCAGGCCGCAGCGGATTCATTGCGTGCAATCAGTCCTGCAGGTGTGGCGTTCAAAGGCATTTCCGTCGACCTCACCGACGCGGATGACATTGCCCGAGTTTTTGAGACGATTCGCACCACCATGGGTGAGCCAAATGTTCTGGTGTACAACGCGGCGCGCTGGCACGAGACGCCAACCATGGAAATAGACCCAAAGACCTTCACCGCCGACCTCGCTTTATCCGTGACAGGTGGCTTGGCGTGTGCCCAGCAGGTCTATCCGGCCATGCAGGCCAGGGGCACCGGGTCCATGCTCTTCACCGGTGGCGGCCTTGCCCTGTATCCCCAGTTCGGCGTACGCGTCGCGTCGCTCGCTGCAGGGAAATCCGGCTTGCGCGCGCTTGTCATTGCACTGCAGGCCGAGCTGGAGAGTCAGGGGATACGCGTGGGCACGGTCACGATTGCGGGCACCGTAGCGGCCGGAACGCCTTTCGATCCTGATCAGATCGCGAAAGCCTTTTGGGAGTTGCACACAAATCCGCTAACTCCAGTGGAAATCGTGTTTGACGGAAAGTCCCAACGCTGAGGAAGCCGGCCGTGTTCAAGGTGGATGCAGCAGGAAAAAATGACTTGCTTGTCCGGTCGCAAGACGGCATGGTTCCCAACTCCGTGGTGCGACTCGCGCCAAGTCGTTTTCTGGTTGCCGACTGGTACAAAGGCGTCCGAGCCTCCTGCCGAAAGCGGAGAAGTCGATAGGCTCATCCATGGCCGTCTGATTGAGCCGCATTTTGGCGGGGCTTTGCCGCTTCGATACAGTCTGGTGG
>JANOCN010000692.1:0-9193 GCA_031412185.1 Betaproteobacteria bacterium
GCTCGAAGCCATGCTTGAGGCGGCACAGAAATCCGTGGATGGATCGCCATGAACAAATTGCTGACCCCGGAGCAGGTAGCCGCTTATGGACTCGATGGGTTCGTCTCACCGATACCGGTGCTGTCGGCCGCAGTGGTGGCCAGCCTGCGCGGCGAGCTCGAAGACTGGGAAAAGGCGCGCGGCGCCGCCATCGACTTTCCGGAAAAGTCCAAGTCGTATCTGTTGTTCAACTGGGCCGACCGGCTGGTCCATCACCCGAAAATTCTGGATGCCGTGGAAGACCTGATCGGGCCCGACATTCTGGTCTACCACTCCACGCTTTTCCTCAAGGAGGCGCATACACCGGCCTTCGTGCGCTGGCACCAGGACAGCACCTATTTTTATCTCGATCCGCACCTGCACGTAACCGCCTGGGTGGCCCTGTCGGATGCTTCGATAGAAGCCGGCTGTATGCGCGCCTTGCCCGGCAGCCACCGGTGGGGCGCGTTCGAACACGACGACAAACCCGAGGCGACGAACATGATTCGGCGCGGCCAGGGCATCAGCGACCGCTTCGACGCCGAAACCGGTGCGGCCATGCCAGTGGTCGCTGGCGAGATGTCGCTACACCACACGGATCTGGTGCACGCCTCGGGCGCTAACAACAGCGATGACCGCCGTATCGGGTATGCGATCAGCTATATTCCGGCGTGCGTGCGACCGGTCGGCAAGGTGCGCCCCAGCGCGCTGCTGGTGCGCGGTCGCGATGAGGGCCACTTCGCACCCGAGCGCCGGCTTCAACAGGCCGGCTCCGAAGCCGCGCGACAGGCGCACCGCCAGGCGCTGGCGAATTTCCGGGCGCTGCAGGACGCCGGCTTCGAACAACAGCAGCCGCAAGCTTCCCCCGCCGCACCATGGGCGCTGCGATGACGCGGACGACGGACGACATCCGCCTGATCACACTGGCCGAGCGCTACTTCGCGGCGGTCGACCGCATGGATCTGTCCGGCACGCTCGCGTGTTTCGCGCCGGACGCACGTTTCACCATTGCCACCTACAACACGGTGTACCAGGGCCGTGACACTGAAATCAGAAGCATGTTCGAGCGGCTGTTCACGCGCTACGCCAAGGTCTGGCACGGAGACTTCGACCATGTGGTGCAAGCGCCGGACCGCATCGCCAGCCGCTTTCGCGTGGAAAACCTGGGGTTCGACCAGCAAACCATCGTCAAACACAACTGCAACTTCTTCCGGCTGCGCGGGGACCTGATGGACGAAGTTTTTGTGTACATGAGCGGCGACAATTCGCTGGGTTAATTTGCCTTCAACGCTTGGGGTCGGCTGATCTGCCCCCATTTGACGGATGGCCTGAAAATTGCGTGTTGTAGGCACCTATCGTGGTCCTGCATTCCGCCAATACCCCCGCTCAATGCCCAAAACACTTGTTGTACCCGTCCGAAAGACTGCCCCCTTGAGCAGGACCAAGCCCGGCCTCAAACATGTCGTGCGCTCGGCACTGCGCAGTGCAGTGCACTCCCCAGCTAACCGCCAGCGCGCGCAGCAACTGGTTTGGGACTGGGTAGGCGCAAAGTGGCCACGCCTGCTGCCCTCCCCGTCTGAAATGGAACGGGGCCATTTCGAATACGCGGTACCCGGCCAGGAGCTGCTGGTAAAAACCAGTGGAGACGGATCGGTCTGGACGCTGGCCGTAGCGTACAACGAGCGGCGTGGCACGCGTACCTGGATGACCCGTGCCGTGGTGGCCGACACCGGGGATGCAGACCTGATCGGTCTGGAGACCTCGTGTACTGACGTACCGGATGCGCCGCTGGTGGTTGCACCACCACGTTTGCTCGGCAGCTGGGTCGAACGCCTGGAGCTGGAAGACGGCAGCGTTGCGGTACTGGGCGCGCCGCGCGAAGTCAACGACAAGGTGCAACTGGCAGCCTTCTGTAAACACGTGTTGTCCGTCAAGCGCCGTTTGCCGGTGATCGCACTGGCCAACAAACCGAATTCCCGCTTCTACGGCGTGGACCCGCGCGGACTTGCCGAAGCCGTGCGCGGCCTGGCCCATGTAGCCTGCTTGACCCCCGAGATAGCGCCGGGCGTGGCCGAACAGTTAGGCCACGAGTTCGGCATCGTACCCGGCGCAGCCAGAATCTATGCGCCCGGATTTGGTGCGAATGCGCAGCTACGCGACCATCCTTTGGTCAGGGATAGCCGGGCTGCCGGGCAAAAGTCCGAGGATGCAGGCGCATTCAGGCGATTGCTGTGCCAAAAGGTTTGTGCCTTGAGTGTGCATGCGCACGACTTCGAAGCCCTGCTACAACCAGGCTGACACGCTTCGCTGCTGGCCGCACTTGCGCAACAATGCTTGCTTCCAACATGGGGCAATGCATGATCGATTTCTACACCGCCAGCACCCACAACGGTTTCAGGGCAAACATTGCACTGGCCGAATCCGGTCTGCCGTATCGTGTCATAAAGGTGTCGCTGTCGGCACCGCTTGCCGAACGCGGCTCGCAATTTCTGTCGGCCATCCCATCCGGTCGGGTTCCGGCCATCGTCGACCCGAATGGCCCGGGCGCGTTGCCAGGCAGACCCACCGCAGTGAGCCAGTCCGGCGCGGTGATGATGTATGCCGCCAACCGGTCGGGCAAGTTGTGGCCAGCATCGGAAGCAGACCGGGTGGCTGCACTGCAGTGGTTCATGTTTGCCTGCACCGATGCTGCAGTCTGGAATTCGGTGCTGAACCAGATGGCGCTGGGCATGTTTCCCGAGAAGAACCAGGCTATCAGCGATTTCGTGAGAGGCAGCCGCTTGATGCGCTGGTTTGCCGAGGCAGAGACGCGCCTGGCACAAACACCGTATCTGGCCGGCGATACCTGCAGCCTGCCGGATTTTGCGCTCTACCCGATTGCCAACCAACGCAAACAGTGGATTGAAGCCGCAGGGATGACAAATCTGCTGCGCTGGTCGAAGCGGTTGGGTCGTCGCCCGGGCGTGCAAAAAGCAATGGCGGAGTCGGCCGACTGAGACTACCCTGCTTTGGTTCCACACCCCACCTCAACTTCCATGCAGGGCCTCAGCGCCGGCCCATGCGCTGCGCAATCGCCATGAAGGCGCTGAGCGCCGGGTTGGTGTTGGTGGGGCGGAACGCCAGCCCCAGCGAATACTTGACCGCCGCGTTGCGCCGGCGCACCTGCAGGAACGCGAGGTACCTGGACTTCAGTGCCTGCAACGACTGGGGCACCAGTGCAACGCCCAGCCCGCTGCTCACGAGCGTCAGAATTATCTGCATATCAGACGCCACCTGAACAAAGTTGGGCACAAAACCGCAGTCGCGACAGGCCGCCATGACCACGCCCTCGAACCCCGGCCCGTCACTGGACGCGAAACCGACAAACGGCTCTGCCGCGAGGTCACGCAGTTGCACCCGCGCCTGACCCGCCAGCGGATGCAGCACCGGCACCGCCAACACAAGTTCCTCGTCACGGAAGTTATGCACGCGGAAGTCGCCAGCATCGCGAAGCGGTGGCACGACAATCCCGACATCGGTTGCGCCGCTGAGCAGTGCCGCCTTCTGTTGCGAAGTCGTGTCGCTGGTCAACACCAGATTGACATCCGGATAGTCTTCGCGAAAGGCACGCAGAAGCTCGGGTACCACATTCAGGGCGGCGCTGGGCACGAACGACAAACGCAGGGTGCCGAGCTTGCCCGCAGCGGCCCGCTGGGCGATATGCACCGATTGCTGGGCATGCGCCAGCGTGCGACGGGCCTCCACCAGGAATGCCTCGCCCGCCACTGTCAACCGTACATGGTGGCGCGTACGGTCCAGCAGAGTCACGCCAATATCGGCTTCGAGTTTTTGCACTGCCACACTCAACGGCGGCTGGGAAACGTGCAGGCGCTGCGCAGCGCGCCTGAAACTGCTCTCCTCGGCAACCGCCACAAACTGCCTGAGTTGGCGTAGATCCATGATTTCATTCTATCGCTGGTGATCCGCTTCTACTATCACCAGTGCAGCTGAACGGTATTGGACGAGTCTCCGGCGCTGCCCCAGAATCAAGCCATTGCGCCATGCCATTTGCCATGAAAGGTTTGCCATGCAAGCGTCACTTCTCGAAGAACTGAATCCGGTTCCCAACCCGTATCCGATCCGGACGGTGGTGGAATACCCCGAAGTCTGGCGGCTCTGCGAGCAGGCCCGTGACCTGGCCTGGAACCCGATGGCGATCGACTTTTCCGACATACGCGACGCTGTTTTGCCAAGCGAGGTGCGCGACGCCGGTGCCGAATGGTGGAGCCTGCGCGCCTGGATGGAACATGGCGCCATTCCCTATGGTGCTGAACGGCTGCGCGAAGCAATTTTTGCGCACCAGCCGTTCGAGATCAAGCAACATATCATCAATTTCATTGCCGAAGAACTGCGTCACCACGAAGCCTCGTTTCTCATATCGCGCGGACTCGGAACTTACCAGGAGACGCCGCGCGCCGACTATTTCAAGTCCGTCATCCCGCGCTTCCATGATGAGCGCGACGAAAAGGCCATGCCGTTTTTCGCTGGTCTGGCCGTCAACACGCTGTTCGAGCAATTGTCGGGAGACCTGCTCAAGGCGCGTTATGAAAACGCCCGCTACGCGTCGATCCGTACCGCCTGCCAGCTGGTCCTGAGAGACGAAGCGCGGCACATACAGTTTGGCCGGATCATCATGCGCCGCTTCTTCGAAGACCTGGACCCCGCCGACAAACGGATGATCGGAGCCAAGTTTGCCAAGAAGCTGCGCGGCAGTTTGCTCAACGGGGTGTATGCCGTGGTGAATCTGCCGCCGGATGAGCGTGCGCGCTCCGGGCGCAACCGCGCATTGGCCGCAGAACATGGGCTGGGGGCGACGCACCCGGACGAAGAAATCTTTATCATCAAACGCGCGGTTGACCAGATTCGCGAAGAGATTGCGCCGTATGGCGTGGAAATTCCCGAGATACCCGAGGTGGACCAGGTGTCTGCGGTTCATTGAAACGTGCTCTGTCCCCTCGGTGGGTGTGGTCAAAACCGCCCTTATTTTTCCCTGATGCCTTGCAGCTGGTCTGCCCTCCGGCATTGGTTTGTTCCACGTCGCTCATTGAAGGACCTATTTATGCGTAAGCCCAGTTCGTTTTTCACCGGTCTCACGGCGCTGTCGATCTCTCTGCTAGCCTGCCCCCTGCCAGCGCTTGCCCAGCCGGCAGAAATATTTATGCCGGTGCTCGTGCCAGTAACCGGGTTTTTGGCACTGGAGGGAACCAGCCAACGCAACGGCGCATTGCTCGCCATCAAGAACGCACCGGCGTCGGTGAAGATCCGGTCTGAAACCAGCGACACCGGCGCTTCGCCCGAAGGTGCCACCACGGCGCTCGAGCGCTCCCTTGCGCGTGGCAAAGTCACCGCAGTGGCCGCGTCGATGCTGGGCCCACAGATGCTTGCCATGTTGCCGATTGCGCTGGAGAACAAGATTCCCCTGGCGACTGTTTCGGGAACCGCCAGCATCACCGAGAAAGGCAACCCGTATGTATTCAGGTTCTTCCCGGGGGACGAAGTCGCCAAGAGCGCGCATGTGCGCTACGTGCTGGAGGAACTCAAGAAAAAGCGCATTGCCATCGTATACCAGACCACAGCGTACGGGCAGGGAGGGCACGGCCATATCGTGAGTCTTCTCAAGAAGGCGGGCCTGGCACCCGTGATGGAAGAAGCACTGGACGTGACTGTGAAGGACATGTCAGCCGTGCTTGGCAAAGTGCAAGCGGCAAAGCCAGACGTTGTGATGATCCACCTGCACGGCGGCCCGTCTGCACTGTTCATCAAGCAAGCCGCTGCGGCCAAGCTCAATGTGCCGATTGTGGCGGGATCCGGCGTGGCACAGCCCTCTACGGCAGCACTGCTGGAGCCGGCTGAGTTGCAGGGTGTCTGCGCAGAAACCAATGCAGCTCCCCTGGCCGGCGGCGGTGCCGACATGGCCAATTTTCTGGCGCAGTACCGCGCCGAATTCAAGTCGGAGCCGGATGGTTTTGCCGTGGGCCAATACGACGCCACCAACATGATCATCAATGCCGCGATGAAAGGCGCAAGAACTGCGGAAGACATGCGCAAGGCGCTTGCGGAAGGCAGCTACAAGGGTCTGGCAATGACCTACAAGTCGGACGGCAAAGGCAATATGTCGCATTCGGCCATGATCATCTGTTACGACGCCGGACGTGTGCCCAAGATCGCAAAACGCTACGAGCCCTGATTCCCGGCCTGCCCACTGCAAGCCCCCATGCTGCTGCAAATCCTGGTCAATGCGTTTGCACTGGGTGCGTCGTACGCGTTGCTTGCGTTGGGTTTTGTACTGATTCTCAACGCCACCAGTGCTGTCAACTTCGCGCATGGCGACATGGTCATGGCCGGTGGTTACGTGGCGATCGCGCTTGCCAGCCTGACGAAGCTGCCCGGCGCATGGCTGCTGCCGCTGGTGGTGGCGGTGATGGCTGCTCTGGGCTTCGTGTTCTCGTACCTGGCCTACTTTCCCCTGAAAGACCGGCCCCCGGTCTCGGTGTTTATTTCCACCATTGCTCTTGGCATAGTTTTCCAGAACTCGGCCAACGCCATCAGCGGTGCCGAGCCTCAGAAAGGGCCGGCCCTGTTCGGGGAAGGGTCCTTCAGTCTGGCAGGTGTCACGGTGGGTGAGCAGGCAGTGGCCATCATCGGTGTGGCCGCTCTGCTCATCACCGCGCAGCACCTGCTGCTCACTTTCACCAGCCTGGGCCGCAAGTTGCGCGCAACGGCGCAGGACCGCCAGATGGCGGAGGCGATCGGCATCCGCGTGAACCGCATGATTGCACTTACCTTTGCGCTGGGTTCGGCGCTGGCCGGTGCCGCAGGCCTGATGCTGTCAAACACCTTTTTCGTATCGCCCACGGACGGCTCCAACTACATCATCAAGGCCTACATCGCCGTAACCATCGGCGGCTGGGGCAGCCTGACAGGTGCCGTCTGCGGCGCGTTGATCATCGCCCTGTTCGAGGTTCTCCTGCCATCGTTGCCGGTGCTCGTTCCCGCGCTCAAAGCGGTGGCGCCCTGGTTGTTCACCCAGACCAGCTCCACCATACTGCTCTACATCTGCCTGCTGGCCATAATGTTTTTCCGCCCCCAGGGTCTGTTCGGCGAAAAGGTGCAGAAGCGGGTATGAGTCGCACCGCAGTGCGCAGTACGAAGGTGTTCCGAATGAGCGGACCGGCCGCCGTGAAATGGTGCAGCGAGGGCATCCGTCCACTGCTGATCCTGGGCTTGGTCGGCCTGCTGGTTTGGGCCCTTACCATCTCGAGCGCCTACCAGATGCGCCTGTTCACCATCGTGGGCATCTATGCGCTGCTGGCACTCGGCTACCAGTTCATTTTTGGGCACGCCGGCGCATTGGCATTGACGCAGGGCAGCTTTTTTGGTGTCGGCGCCTATGTCACCGGCATCCTCGGTTCGCGGTATGGGCTCGGTGCAGAGGTCACCCTGTTTTTATCGGTCTTGCTGCCGGTGCTGCTTGCAGCGCTGGTGGCGGCACCGGTTCTGCGGCTGGACTCCCACTACTTCGCGCTGGCGACACTGGGAATCGGCCAGGTGCTGTTACTGGTGGCGATTGGCTGGCAGGACCTGACTGGCGGCTCCAACGGTCTGTCGGGCATACCGGGCCTCACGTTGTTCGGGTACGAAGTCAGGAAGGGCCAGGGCATCATGGTGGCGGTTTGGTGCTGTGTTGCCGTCGGCGCGCTGATTTCCTGGCGCATTACGCGTGGACTCTACGGCGCGGCATTGCAAATCTCGCGTGAAAACCCAGTCGCTGCCCAAGCCATCGGCATCGATACCGCGCGTCTTCGCTACGCGACCTTCCTGTTATCGGCCATGTTTGCAGGTCTTGCCGGGGCCTTGTATGCACACACCATTCGGGTGGTGTCGGTGGAAGTGCTGGAGTTCCCGATCATGGTCGCATGCCTGACCATCACCGTGCTGGGTGGTCGTACGCATATTGCCGGGGCGATTCTGGGTGCGATGCTGATCGTCAATCTGCCCGAATGGTTTCGGGTGATGGAAAAATACTACCTTATCGCTTACGGCGTGGCGCTGCTGGTGGCCATCATTGTTGCGCCTTACGGACTGATCGGCCTGCTGGAGCAATGGCGCGCGCGGTTTTGGCCGGAAAGTCCGAAGCCGCTGCCACAACCGCTTGCGTTACCCGATACCCGCTCGGCCACCGGGGCCGTTGGCCCGCTTTTGGAGGTGCGCGACATCCGCAAACGCTTCGGTGGGTTGAAGGCGCTCGACGGCGTTTCTTTCCAGGTCGGGCACGGTGAAATTCTTGGCATGATCGGGCCCAATGGCTCGGGCAAGACGACGATGATCAACGTCATCACCGGAATTTACCGCGCCGACAGCGGTAGTGTCGTGTTGCGCGGCACGGCCATCCACCAACAGGCAAGTTTTGCGATTGCTGGCAGCGGGGTCGCACGCACGTTTCAGAACATCAATCTGGTCGACGACATGGACGTGCTCGACAACGTGGCGGTCGCCCGCTACCGGTTTGAGAATGCAGGCCTGTCGCAAGCCATCAGCACGGGGTGGGACGAGGCCGAATGGCAACGCGCGCGGTCGCAAGCTGCCCACCTGTTGGGCGCGCTGGGTATCGCCCATACCGCCCACACACGCGCCGGTGGGCTGGCCTACGGGATCAAACGCAAGGTGGAGATTGCACGGGCGCTGGCGCTGGAGCCCTCGCTGTTGCTGCTCGATGAGCCCGCTGCAGGCCTGAACGAAGACGAACAACGCGATCTGGCCGACCGCCTGCGCGCCTTTGCCAGGCGCGGCCTGTCCATTCTGGTAATCGAACACAACATGCCGTTTCTCATGCCGCTGGCGCAGCGCATGATCTGCCTCGACCATGGCGTGGTGATCGCAGAAGGCACGCCGGCCGAAATACGGGCCAACCCCCTCGTTGTTGCAGCCTACCTGGGCGCCCCCGAGGAGCCATCACCATGAGCCTTGCGTTGCTGGAAATTGTCGATCTAGTCGCCAGCTACGGGCAAATCCAGGCACTGCGCGGCATCAGTCTGCGCGTTGGCGAAGGGGAAGCGGTTGCGCTGGTGGGTGCCAATGGCGCCGGTAAATCAACCCTGATGAAATGCGTCATGGGTTTGTTGGGCAGCCTGTCGGG
>JANOCN010000693.1:0-11905 GCA_031412185.1 Betaproteobacteria bacterium
AATCTGACCTACGACGGCGGAAAGCGCCTGTACTACGTGGGTCCGATGTTCCGCCACGAACGCCCGCAGCGAGGGCGCTACCGCCAGTTTTATCAGGTAGGTACCGAGGCGATTGGTTTTGCTGGCCCGGAGGCAGACGCCGAGGTGATAGTACTGGCCTCGCACCTGCTGCAACGGCTGGGTCTGCCAGGGGTGCGCGTTGAGCTCAACAGTTTGGGGGTTACCGCCGAGCGCCAATTGCACCGGGTCGCGCTGGTAGCCCATTTCGAGCGCCACGCTGCGCTGCTGGATGCCGACGCCCAGCGCCGGCTGCACAGCAACCCGCTGCGCATTCTGGATACCAAAAACCCGGCGATGCAGGAGATGGTGCGCGAGGCACCCGAATTGCTGGGCTTCCTCGGTGAGGCATCACTCAAACACTTTGACACCGTCAAAAGCCTGCTGGACGCGAGCGCCGTCCCCTGGAGCGTCAACCCGCGCGCGGTGCGCGGACTCGACTATTACAACCACACCGTGTTCGAATTCATCACCGACGAGCTGGGTGCACAGGGCACCTTGTGCGGTGGCGGGCGTTATGACGGGCTGTTTGAGTTGCTCGGCGGAAAACCGACTCCGGCAGTTGGATGGGGCATGGGCATCGAGCGTGTACTCGAGCTGGTGCGGGTGCGTGGCCACGCTGCCCTGCCACCTGCGCCCGACGCCTATGCCATCGTGCCGGACGCAGGCAGCTTCACCGTGGCATTCCAGACGCTGCAGCTGCTGCGGCGGGCCGGCCTCCGTGTGCAGATGCATGCGGCAACGCGTGAGGGCCTGGGCAGCATGAAGTCGCAGTTCAAGCGCGCGGACGCCAGTGGCGCGCGTTACGCGCTGGTGTTTGGGGCCGATGAGTTGGCCCAGGGGCTGGTCACCGTGAAGGCCCTGCGCGATGGCAGTGGCGCGCAGTCGACACGCCCACTGGCCGAAGCCGGCGCGTGGGCCAGCGCCCTACAATCGCCAACCTAATTGAATACCCGACATGGCAAACCTCGACCTTGAAGAACAAGAACAACTCGACCAGATCAAACACCTGTGGAAGAAGTACGGAAACCTGGTCAGCTGGGCGCTGATCCTGGTGCTGGGGTCGTTTGCTGCCTGGAACGGTTACCAGTACTGGCAGCGTAGCCAGGCAACCCAGGCGGCGGCGATGTTCGACGAGGTCGACCGCATTGCCAGAACCGGCGACATCAGCAAGGTCGAACGGGCGTTTGCCGATATGAAGGACAAATACCCCGGCACCGCCTATGCCCAGCAAAGCGGCTTGCTGGTGGCCAAGGTCTACCACGATGCAGGCAAGATCGATGCGGCCAAGGCCAGTCTGGCCTGGGTGGCGGAAAAAGCGGCGGACGAGGGTTACCAGGCTATCGCCAAACTCAGGCTCGCGGGCATCCTGGCCGAAGCCAAGGCCTACCCGGAGGCGCTCGCGCAACTAGCCGGTTCTTTCCCGACAGAGTTTGCACCCCTCGTTGCAGACCGCAAAGCAGACATTTTTACCCTGCAGGGGAAAACTGCTGAGGCCAGGACCGAGTACGAGAAAGCCTACAAGGGTTTTGACGAACGCACGGAGTACCGGCGCCTGATCGAGATCAAACTCAACGCACTGGGCGTGAACCCTCGACCAGCCGAAGCACTGGCGGCGGCGGGCCAGTCGGCAGCCGCATCCGGTGCAGTGGTGCCGGAGGCTACCAAATGAAAGCCGTCGCCGTTCTGGCATGGGTGCTGGCTGCGCTGGCCGGCTGCGCTGGTGGCCCGGACAAGCCCAAACCAGCCGAGCTCGGCCCCAATGCCGCGCTCATCAGCGTGCGCCAGGCTTGGTCGGCGCGGGTCGGCCAGGTAGGTTTTCCGCTGGACGTAAAGGTCAATGGCAGCGCGATGACGCTGGCCAGCTCCGAAGGCACGGTGGCGACCCTGGATGGCGGCTCGGGGCGCGACCTGTGGCGGGTTTCGCTGGGTTCGGCGATCGGTGCCGGTGCTGGTAGCGATGGCCGGTATGCGGCTGTCGTGACCCAGGCCAACCAGCTGGTGGTACTGGAGCGTGGACGCGAAATATGGCGTGAAGCGCTGGGTGCCGTTGGGTACACGGCGCCGCTGGTGGCCGGCGAGCGGGTGTTTGTGATGACCGCCGACCGCGCGGTGACTGCATTCGATGCGCAAACCGGGCGCAAGCTGTGGACCTTCACCCGACCCGGCGAGCAATTGCTGGCGCTGCGCCAGGCCAGCGTGCTGCTGGCGGTTGGCGACACCCTGGTGGCTGGCGTGTCCGGCCGACTGGTAGGCCTGAACCCGCTCAACGGCAGCGTGCGCTGGGATGCGCCCATTGCCAACCCACGCGGCACCAATGACGTGGAGCGACTGGTCGACCTGGTGGGGCGGGTCAGCCGTGTGCAGGACGTGGTCTGCGCGCGTGCCTTTCAGGCTGCGGTGGGTTGCGTCGACGCTGCGCGGGGAACGGTGCTTTGGACCAAACCGGCCGCCGGGGCCGACGGAGTACACGGTGACGGCCAGCTGGTGGTTGGCACCGAGAGCGACGGCAAGGTAATTGCCTGGCGCCGCAGCAACGGGGAACGGGCCTGGGTGTCGGAGCGGCTGAAGTTTCGGGGTCTGACGGCTCCGCTGGTCATCGGGCGCTCGGTAGCGGTAGGTGACGCGCAGGGTGTACTGCATTTTCTTTCGAAGGAAGATGGCAGCCCGCTCGGGCGGGTTTCCACCGACGGGTCGGCGATCGTCAGCGCGCCGGTGGCAGTAGGCGACACGCTGGTGGTGGTGACGCGCAACGGTGGAGTGTTCGGGTTCCGGCCCGAGTAGGCGTGTGACTGGCAATCGAATGCGCCCTCGCCAGGGTGCTGTTGTGGTCCGCGCAGCATGAACCCGGTTCTTGCGCTGGTGGGTCGGCCCAATGTGGGCAAGTCGACCTTGTTCAACCGTCTTACCAAGAGCCGCGACGCAATCGTGGCCGATTTTGCCGGCCTTACGCGCGACCGCCATTACGGCAATGGCAAACACGGCAAGCGTGAGTTCATAGTCGTCGACACGGGCGGCTTCGAGCCGGATGCCGCCAGCGGCATATTCAAAGAGATGGGAAAACAGACACGCCAGGCAGTGGCGGAAGCCGATGTGGTGCTTTTTGTGGTGGATGCGCGCCAGGGCCTATCAGGTCAGGACCACGAGATCGCGCGCTACCTGCGCCGCCTGGGCAAGATCAGCCTGCTGGTGGCCAACAAGGCCGAAGGCATGAAGGACAACGCGCCACTGTCCGAGTTCTTTGAGCTGGGCCTGGGCGACGTATTGCCGGTATCGGCAGCGCACGGGCAGGGTATCCGCAGTTTGCTCGATCTGGTGTTTGAGCGGCTCGCCCTGCCGGAGCCAGATGAGGTGCCGCCGGAATGCGGTAACGGTGCGATCAAACTCGCGGTGGCCGGGCGGCCCAATGAGGGGAAGTCCACGCTCATCAATACCTGGCTGGGCGAGGAGCGGCTGGTCGCGTTTGACCAGCCTGGCACCACCCGCGACGCAATTACGATTCCGTTCGAGCGCCATGGGCAGCACTTTGAGCTGATCGACACGGCCGGGCTGCGTCGGCGTGGGAAGGTGTTCGAAGCGATCGAGAAATTCTCCGTCGTGAAGACCCTGCAGGCGATCGAATCGGCCCACGTGGTGTTGTTGCTGATTGATGCCACGCAGGGCGTGACCGACCAGGACGCCCATATCGCCGGCTACGTGCTAGAGAGCGGGCGCGCGGTCGTGCTGGCCATCAACAAGTGGGACGCGGTGGACGATTACGCGCGCGAACTCGTCAAACGGTCCATGGAAACGCGCCTGCCGTTCCTCAAGTTTGCTGCCATGCATTTCATATCGGCCACCAAACGGCAGGGCCTGGCACCGGTGTGGGCGTCCATCGCGCAAGCCCACAAGGCGGCCAATTGCAAGATGTCGACTCCAGTGCTGACCCGTCTGTTGCTCGAGGCGGTGCAGTTCCAGAGCCCGAAACGGGCTGGCATGTTCCGTCCCAAGCTGCGTTACGCGCATCAAGGTGGCATGAACCCGCCGGTAATTGTGATCCACGGCAACTCGCTGGAGCATGTGACTGACGCCTACAAACGGTTCCTGGAAGGCCGCTTTCGCAAGGAATTCGATCTGGTGGGCACACCCATGCGTATCGAAATGAAAACGTCGCGCAATCCGTTCGCGGACAAGGAGAAGGGCTGACAGTCTGCGGAGGCACCACGCCACGCCATCTGAGCCAATGAAAGCTCTGAGTCTGTACCGATATTGTGGGATTGGCGCGTGGCCGGGTTTGGGCAGATATTGCTGTGGTATCGTCCGCGCTTATCCACCACTTCTTGAACACGGAGAATATCGTGAGCAATAAAGGCCAGTTACTTCAAGATCCGTTTCTCAATGCATTGCGCAGGGAACACATACCAGTTTCCATTTACCTGGTGAACGGGATCAAACTCCAGGGTCAGATCGAGTCCTTTGACCAATATGTAGTGCTGTTGCGCAACACCGTCACCCAGATGGTCTACAAACACGCCATTTCCACCATCGTTCCCGGGCGCGCAGTCAATTTTGCCGTTACCGAGGGTGGTGAGCCCGCCGCGACCTGAAGAGTCCGTGAGTTCTTCTGCTCCTTGAGTTCGTCCCCTGTCTCTGATGCGCCCGCAGCGCTGACCATACTGGTCGGTGTTGATCTGGGGTTGCCGAACTTTGACAGTGGCCTGCACGAACTAGGCTTGCTCGCAACCAGCGCAGGATTGAAGCCGGTGGCGCGCGTTACCTGCAAACGCCGCGCGCCTGATGCGGCGCTGTTTGTCGGCAGCGGCAAAGCGGATGAAATCAAATTGATGGCGCAACAACTGGGCGCCACCGAAGTGTTGTTCGATCAGGCCCTCAGCCCGGCGCAGCAACGTAATCTGGAGCGGCATCTGGAATTGCCGGTGAACGACCGGACGTTGCTTATTCTTGAAATATTTGCGCAGCGCGCTCGCAGCCACGAGGGAAAGCTCCAAGTCGAGTTGGCCCGGCTCCAATACCTCAGCACCCGGCTGGTGCGCCGCTGGTCGCACCTGGAGCGCCAGCGCGGTGGCATCGGTACGCGTGGTGGCCCCGGGGAGGCACAGATCGAACTGGACCGGCGCATGATCGGCGAGACCATCAAACGCACCAAAGAGCGGCTGTCCAAGGTGAAACGCCAGCGCCAGACCCAGAGACGCCAGCGCGAGCGGCGCGATACCTTCAACATTTCGCTGGTCGGTTACACCAATGCGGGCAAGACAAGCCTGTTCAACAGCTTGGTGAATGCGCGTGCTTATGCGGCAGACCAGTTGTTTGCCACACTCGACACTACAACCCGCAGGCTTTATCTGGGCGACGCAGGGCGGTCGGTGTCGTTGTCCGATACCGTCGGATTTATCCGCAACCTGCCGCACGGCCTGATCGACGCTTTCCAGGCTACCCTGCAGGAAGCCGCAGAGGCCGATCTGCTGCTGCACGTAGTGGACGCGGCCAACCCGGACCACTTGCAGCAGATGCACGAAGTCGGCCGCGTGCTGGCCGAGATTGGCGCCAGTGATGTGCCGCAGGTGCTGGTGTTTAATAAGCTCGACGCCATTGAAAACAGCCACTTCCCACTGCAACTACGCGACATGTTTGATGTGGCTGGTGTACAAACTGTCAGGCTGTTTGTGAGCGCGCATAGCGGTGCCGGGCTGGCAGGATTGCGCGAACATCTGGCACAGCTTGCAGGAGACGATGCCGCTCGCGCGGGTAAGCCGAAAGAATCCCTTGCGCTGGCCGAGACCGACGCGCTATTGGGCACAATCCAACCATGACACACCTGAGAAGCTGCGATGAAATTTGATTTACCACTGGTTGGCCTGGCGGCCCTCTCGCGCCGCATGCTCGGGATGTTCAATTTGAACGATTCCCGCTGGGGCCGTGGCGACGAGAAACCTACCGATGCCAGCAAACCCGATGCGCCAGGGCCGGGCGAACCACCGAATGTTCCGCCAGCGCAAGGCAATGGTGGCAATAACAGCCGCGGCCGCGGTCAGGGGCCGAACCAGGGACCGCCGGATCTGGACGAGTTGTGGCGCGACTTCAACCGCAAACTGGGTGGCCTCTTCGGCGGTTCCCGCAATACCGGCCGGGGCAACAACGGCGCTGGTGGCGGCAACGGTGGTGGCTTCAAACCCGACATGAAAAATGCCGGCATGGGTGTAGGCCTGATTGTTGCTGTGGCAGTGCTGATCTGGTTAGGCACCGGGTTCTTCATCGTGCAGGAGGGGCAGCAGGCCGTCATCACACAGTTCGGCAAGTACCAGAGTTCCGCCGGTGCCGGTCTGAAATGGCGTCTGCCGTACCCGATCCAACGCCACGAACTGGTGTTTGTGACCCAGATTCGCTCTGTGGACGTCGGGCGCGACACGGTTGTCAAGTCCACCGGGTTGCGCGAATCCGCGATGCTCACTGAAGACGAGAACATTGTCGAGATCAAGTTTGCGGTGCAGTACCGCCTGAGCGACGCCCGTGCCTTTCTTTTTGAGAGCAAGAACCCGACCGATGCAATCGTGCAGGCGGCCGAGACAGCGGTACGCGAAGTGGTGGGCAAAATGCGTATGGACTCGGCCCTGTCAGAAGAACGCGACCAGATTGCGGTGCGTGTGCGTTCACGCATGCAAACCATCCTGGACCAGTACAAAATGGGCATTGACGTCGTGGGCATCAATCTGCAACAGGGCGGAGTTCGACCACCCGAGCAGGTTCAGGCGGCATTCGACGATGTTCTGAAGGCCGGTCAGGAACGCGAACGCGCCAAGAATGAGGCGCAAGCCTATGCCAACGATGTCATTCCGCGCGCCGTAGGTTCGGCGTCCCGGCTCAAGGAGGAGGCTGACGCCTACAAGGAGCGCATCGTGGCGCAGGCGCAAGGTGACGCGCAACGCTTCAAGTCGGTGTTGGCCGAGTACCAGAAAGCGCCCCAGGTCACCCGCGACCGTATGTACGTCGACACCATGCAACAGATTTATGGCAACGTCACCAAGGTGCTGATTGACTCCCGCCAGGGCTCCAATCTGCTGTACCTGCCGTTGGAGAAGATCATGCAGATGCCATCCAGCGCTGCGGTGGAACCACCGGGAGCGCCTGCCACCAGCCCGCTGCCAGCCCCCGGCGGCACCTTGACCCCCGGTACGTCTGCAGCGGATTCCCGTTCGCGCGACACCACCCGTTCGCGTGAACGCGACTCACGTTAGGAACAGCGCCATGAACAGGATTGGTTTTATTCTTGCGTCCCTGCTGCTGGTGCTTGCCATCGGTAGTTCGATGTTGTTTGTGGTCGACCAGCGCCAGTTTGGCGTGGTCTACACGCTCGGCCAGATCAAGGAGGTCATCACCGAGCCCGGGCTCAACTTCAAGTTGCCGCCCCCGGTTCAGAATGTGACGTACATCGACAAGCGCCTGCTGACACTCGACACCACCGATACCGAGCCGATGCTGACGGCCGAGAAGCAGCGCGTCGTCATCGACTGGTACGTGCGCTGGAGGATCATCGAACAAACGCAGTACATCCGCAACGTTGGGCTCGACGAATCGTCAGGTGCCAACCAGCTCAACCGCGTGGTACGCAATGCATTCCAGGAAGAGATCAATAAACGTACCGTCAAGGAGCTGTTGTCTACCAAACGGGAAGCGCTGATCGCTGACGTCAAAGCAGAGGTGCTGGAGAAAGTACGCGGCGAAAAACCCTGGGGCATCGACGTGGTGGACGTGCGCATCACCCGCACTGACTATGTAGATGCCATCACCGAGTCGGTGTACCGGCGGATGGAGGCCGAACGCAAACGGGTCGCCAATGAGCTGCGCTCCACGGGTGGTGCCGAGGGCGAAAAAATCCGCGCGGATGCCGACCGCCAACGCGAGGTGACGATTGCCAATGCCTACCGCGATGCCCAGAAAATAAAAGGCGAGGGCGATGCAGAAGCCGCGCGCATCTATGCCGAAGCTTTTGGCCGGGATCCGCAGTTTGCGCAGTTCTACCGGAGCCTGGAGGCCTACAAGACCAGCTTCAACAAGAAGAGCGATCTGATGGTGCTGGACCCCTCTTCGTCGGAGTTCTTCAAGGCACTGCGTGGTGGCAGCCTGGGCGCGCCGCCGCCTGCACCCAAGAAGTAGCCCTTGGACGGCGACACGTTCTGGCTGGCGCTGGCACTGGTGCTGGTCATCGAGGGGATGTTGCCGCTGCTGTCGCCATCTGCCTGGCGGCGTATGTTCCAGCAGATTCTCCAATTGCATGATGGGCAGGTGCGTTTCTTCGGCCTGTTCAGCATCGTCGCGGGTGTTCTGCTGATAGTCTTGATTTAGCGCCAGTTCAGTGAGCGGTGGCTGGAGATCGGTGTGCCCGGCCCGGTAAAATCCCCGATTTAACAGCACTCCACCACATGTCCGCCTGGGTACTGCCGGATCATATTGCCGACGTGCTGCCATCCGAGGCGCGCCACATCGAAGAACTGCGCCGGGCCTTGCTGGACATGGCCCGTTGCTACGGCTACGAGCTGGTCATGCCACCCCTGCTGGAGCATCTGGAATCGCTGCTCACCGGAACCGGCGAAGCACTTGACCTGCAGACCTTCAAGCTGGTAGACCAGCTGTCCGGTCGCATGCTCGGGCTGCGCGCAGACAGCACACCGCAGGTGGCGCGCATCGACGCCCACCTGCTGAACCGGGTCGGTGTGACGCGCCTGTGCTACTGCGGCCCGGTGCTGCATACGCGCCCCGACAAACCCCACGCGACCCGCGAGCCATTGCAGTTTGGTGCCGAAATTTACGGGCATGCCGGTCCAGAAGCCGACCTGGAGACGCTGCTGCTGGCGCTGGACTGCCTCAATGCAGCCAAGGTGCTGGCACCCAGCGTAGACCTGGCAGACGCGCGCATCGTGCATGCATTGCTGCACGCGGCCCAGCCGCCAGCAGCGCTTCAGGTGCAGGTGCATAACGCCCTGGCTGCCAAGGATCTGGACGCGCTGGACCGCCTGACCACGCATTTTCCCGGCGCATCGCGCGACGGCCTGTTGGCCCTCGTGGGCCTGTATGGCGATGCCAACGTACTGTCCGAGGCGCGCAAGCTGCTACCCGCGCTGCCGGGAATCGAAGCGGCGCTTGACAACCTGGGATGGCTAGCCAGCCATCTTGGGGAGGTGAAAACCAGTTTTGATCTGGCCGATCTGCGCGGTTATGCCTACTACAGCGGAGCCCGGTTTTCGATTTACGCGCAAGGCGCCAGCGACGCGCTTGCTCGGGGTGGGCGCTATGACGAGGTGGGTGCTGTGTTTGGCCGCAATCGCCCGGCGGTGGGTTTTAGCCTGGACATCAAGGCGCTGGTCAGCGCGGTTGGTCCGCGACCACTGCATGCGGCTGTACGTGCGCCTTGGGGCGAGGCGGCCGACCTGCGCCAGGCCATTGCCAGCCTGCGTGCCAGCGGGCAAACCGTGGTGTGCGTTTTGCCCGGCCATGAAAACGAAGTTGACGAGTTCCAGTGTGACCGCGAACTGCTGCAGGTTGCGGGGCTCTGGGTAGTGCAAGCCACGTGAGAATTGCCTGAAATGTACACAACCAAAGGTCGTAATGTCGTTGTTGTCGGTACCCAATGGGGCGACGAAGGCAAAGGCAAGCTGGTGGACTGGCTGACCGAGAGCGCGCAAGGGGTAGTGCGTTTTCAGGGCGGGCACAACGCCGGGCACACGCTGGTGATCAACGGCGTCAAGACGGCCTTGCACCTGATTCCAAGTGGCATCATGCGGGCCGGCGTCAAGTGTTACATCGGCAACGGTGTGGTGGTGTCGGCGGCGAAATTGTTCGAGGAGATAGAAGGGCTGGAGCGCGCCGGCGTGGAAGTGCGATCGCGCCTGCGTATCAGCGAGGCCTGCCCGCTGATCCTGCCGTTTCATGCAGCGCTCGACGTGGCCCGCGAGGCAGCCCGCGAAAAAGGCGGCAACCAGCGCATCGGCACGACGGGACGCGGTATCGGGCCAGCCTACGAAGACAAAATCGCGCGGCGCGCGCTGCGCGTACAGGACTTGAAGTACCCGGATCGGTTTGCTGCCAAGCTTCGCGAACTGCTTGGACTGCACAACCACGTGTTGACCACCTGGCTCGGGTCGGCACGGTTTGAGTTCGGCGAAACACTGGGGCCGTATCTGGTTGGCGGAGAGGTGCAGTTTGGCCCGGTTTTTGATGAGGCCATGCGCCATGCCGCACTGCTCCGGCCCATGATGGCTGACGTCTCGCGTGAACTCAACGACGCGCATGCCCGCGGAGCCAACCTGCTGTTTGAGGGTGCCCAGGGCACCCTGCTGGATGTAGACCATGGCACCTACCCATACGTCACCTCGAGCAACTGTGTGGCCGGCAATGCGGCTGCAGGAGCGGGCGTCGGGCCGGGCCTTTTGCACTATGTGCTGGGTATCACCAAGGCTTATTGCACGCGTGTGGGAGGCGGCCCGTTCCCGACCGAACTCGACTGGCAGACGCCTGGCACACCGGGCTACCACATGAGCACCGTAGGCGCAGAAAAAGGCGTCACCACCGGGCGCTCGCGGCGTTGCGGATGGTTCGACGCGGCGTTGCTCAAGCGCTCGGCGCAGGTGAACGGGCTGTCCGGCCTGTGTATTACCAAGCTGGATGTACTCGACGGTCTGGCGCAGTTGCGCCTTTGCACCGGCTACGACATGGACGGTGAGCGGCTCGACATCCTGCCCATGGGTGCCGACGACATCGAGCGCTGCAAACCGGTCTACGAAGACATGGAAGGCTGGAGTGACAGCACCGTGGGTGTCACGCAATACGACCAGTTGCCGGTAGCCGCCCGGCTGTACCTGCAGCGCATCGAGCAGGTGACCGGCGTGCCGATCCACATGGTGTCCACCAGCCCCGACCGCGACCACACTATCATGGTGCGGCACCCATTTCTGGCGGAGTAAACGCGTGAGCGGCCTGACCACAAGGCCTTGGCATTGGTAAACCGACAAAGGACCGAACGATGTTGACGGAAGACGGAAAACACCTGTATGTCAGTTACGACGAATACCACAACCTGATTGAAAAACTGGCGATAAAGATTTACCAGTCAGGCTGGGAATTCGACACCATCCTGTGCCTGGCCCGCGGCGGTATGCGGCCGGGCGACATCTTGTCTCGGGTATTCGACAAGCCGCTGGCGATTATGTCTACCAGTTCCTACCGCGCGGAAGCCGGCACGCAGCAAGGTAACCTGGACATCGCCCGCTACATCACTACGCCAAAGGGCGAAATCGCCGGCAAGGTGCTGCTGGTGGACGACCTTGCCGACACCGGCCTCACGCTGAATTCAGTGATCAACCAGTTGCGCAACAACTACCAGCCGATTACCGAGCTGCGCAGCGCTGTGATCTGGACCAAAGGCATTTCTGCCTTTACCGCAGACTATTCGGTCGAATACCTGCCAACCAACCCCTGGATTCACCAGCCGTTTGAGGGTTACGACGCCATGCGGCCGCAGCAGCTGATCACTAAATGGAGCGTCTGACCCGATGCATGCGTTAGCCACAGCGTTGGTCCACCACCCCTATGTGGCACCTGCCGGTTTCCTGGCACCCCAGCCAGGGGTGTTCAAGGCCTCCACCGTTATCTTCGCCAACGTGGCTGCCATGCGCAGTGTCGAATGGAAAGACAAGACGGGCTACACCTATGGGTTGCATGGCACCCCCACTACCTACCAGCTGGAGGAGCGCCTGTGCACGCTGGAGGGCGGTTTGCAGTGTTTGCTGGTGCCCAGCGGGCTGACAGCCATTGCCATGGTCGCGTTGTCGCTGCTTCGAAGCGGTGATGAAGTGCT
>JANOCN010000694.1:0-4610 GCA_031412185.1 Betaproteobacteria bacterium
GACGCCAAAGCCTCCGGTCGCACGGTTTGGCCTTGGCTGGCAGCCACGCTGGTGGTCGGCTCGTTTTCGCCACTGGTCTATCTGCTGACGCGCAAGACGAGCGCAACGTCGGCCAAGTCTTACCAAAAATAGGGCAGGCCAGCAGCCAGCCCACCGGTGCCGCTGGCACGGCGCTTTGCGGCAATCAACCCGGCTGCTTCACCACGCGCAGATAAGGTTTGGGCGCCTTCCACCCGGCCGGGAACATCTTTTTCGCGTCTTCGTCATTGACCGAGCCGGCGATGATCACGTCGTCGCCATTTTTCCAGTTCACCGGCGTCGCCACCTTGTGTTTGGCGGTGAGTTGCATCGAGTCGACGACGCGCAGAATCTCGTCGAAATTGCGGCCCGTGGTCATCGGGTACGTCATCATGAGTTTGATCTTCTTGTCCGGACCGATCACAAATACCGAGCGCACCGTCGCGTTGGTGGCAGCGGTGCGGCCGTCGGACGAGCCGGCTTCTTCAGCCGGCAACATGTTGTACAGCTTGGCCACCGCCAGGTCGGTGTCGCCGATCATCGGGTACTTGGGCAGGTACCCTTGAGTTTCTTCAATATCCTTGGCCCAATTGTGGTGGTTGTCCACCGGGTCGATCGACAGGCCGATAAGCTTGGTGTTGCGTTTGGTGAATTCGGGCTCGATCTTGGCCATGTAGCCCAGTTCGGTGGTGCACACCGGTGTGAAGTCTTTAGGGTGAGAAAAAAGGATTGCCCAACCGTCGCCGATCCACTGATGGAAGTCGATCGTTCCCTGGGTGGTCTTGGCGGTAAAGTTGGGAGCGGTGTCGTTGATGCGTAAAGACATGGTGTCCTCCGGGTAAGTAGTTCTGGATCGTTGTGCGGTAAGGTACTGGCGCCCGCGCGACCGGCCACGGGTGAAGACGCAGGTTACACCGGATGCAAGGCGCGGACAAGACAGATTTTTGGCATCAGTTTATGACGCACAGATATGATGCTGCGGCAGGCAAGACAAACCCCCAAGGCAGTGGCACAAAAACAATACGAATGACAAGAATCTTCAAGATAACAGCCACTGTGATAGCGAGCTTGCTGCTGGTTGCTGCGCTGGCCGCCGCCTGGTTCATCTACAGCAAGCATCCCCAGCGCAACGGAACGCTGGCACTTACCGGGCTGCAGGCCCCGGCGGAAGTGCGCTACGACGAACGCGGTGTGCCGCACATCCGTGCCGACAACGAGGCCGATATGTACCGTGCGCTGGGTTATGTACACGCGCAAGACCGCTTGTTCCAGATGGAGATGGCGCGCCGCCTGGCGCGTGGCGAATTGGCCGAGATTCTCGGTCAGAAGTTGCTCGACATCGACCGCCTGTTCCGCACCATGGGTATTCGTGCCCATGCGGACGCATATGTGCAAAAGCTTGATCCGAATAGCCCGCCGTACTTGGCGCTGCAGGCGTATCTGGACGGCGTCAACCAGTACCAGGCCAGCCACCCGGTGCCACTCGAATTCAACCTGCTGGGCATACCCAAACGACCGTTCACGATGCAGGACACCGTGTCGGTCGCCGGTTACCTGGCCTACAGTTTTGCGTCGGCCCTGCGCACCGAACCGGCCATGACCTATGTGCGCGACAAACTTGGGGCCGACTACCTGAAGGTGTTTGACCTGGACTGGCATCCGCAGGGGGTGGTCTCTCCCGGCACAGGCACCACCCTGTCGCGCGCCGACTGGCGGGCGCTGGACCATGTGGCGCAGCTGAGCCGACAGGTGCTGGACAACACCGTGGTGCCGCCCTTCGAAGGCAGCAACGCCTGGGCGATCTCGGGCAGTCGCACGGCCAGCGGCAAAGCGCTGTTGGCGGGCGACCCGCACATCGGCTTTTCAGCGCCCGCGGTGTGGTACGAGGCGCACTTGTCCGCGCCTGGGTTTGCGTTGTACGGCCATTTCCAGCCGCTGAATCCATTGGCCTTGCTGGGCTTGAACCAGAAGTTCGCCTGGAGCATGACCATGTTCCAGAACGACGACATCGATCTCATCGCAGAGAAGGTGAATCCGGATAAACCGCAGCAAGTCTGGTCGCAGGGCCGCTGGGTCGACCTGCAGGTGCGCCGGGAAACCATCCTCGTCAAAGGTGCAGCGCCGGTCGAGTTGGTGCTGCGCAGCTCACCACGCGGTCCGATCATCACCGATGTGTATCCGGAGAACTATGGCAACACCCCGGTGGCCATGTGGTGGGGTTTCCTGCAGACCGAGAATCCGGTCCTGGATGCGTTTTACGCACTCAACCGCGCCGACACGCTGGACAAAGCGCGCGCTGCCAGCAGCCAGATTCACGCGCCGGGCTTGAACGTGGTTTGGGCCAATGCAACTGGTGATATCGCATGGTGGGCAGCAGCCAAATTGCCGCAGCGGCCCGACGGCGTCAACCCGAGCTTCATTCTGGATGGCAGCAAACCCGAGGCCGACAAGCCCGGGTTTCACCCGTTTACGGCTAACCCGCAGGAGGAAAATCCGGCGCGCGGGTTCGTGGTGTCGGCCAACCACCAGCCGCAATCAGCCAGTGGTGTGCCAGTGCCGGGTTATTACCACCTGCCGGACCGCGCCCAGCGCCTGCTGGACCGTATAGGCGACTCCAGCCGCAAGGCCGACGTAGCCAGCAGCCAGGCACTGCAGCTGG
Organism: Betaproteobacteria bacterium; assembly: GCA_031412185.1. Lineage (GTDB taxonomy): Bacteria > Pseudomonadota > Gammaproteobacteria > Burkholderiales > Burkholderiaceae_C > CAISIP01. Next base: position 2,678 of record JANOCN010000694.1, read on the forward strand.
ACGTGTTGACCGGTTACGGTCCAAGGGTGCTCAAGCCTCTGCTACCGGTGCTGCGTCAGGTGGTGACCGACGCGCCGGAGCGTGCGCTGCTGGACCAGCTCGCAGCCTGGGACGGTAGCCATGCACTGGAGCTGGTGGCACCCACGGTTTTCAACCAGCTTTTGTACGCATTGGCGCACGGCGCCATGGCGGACGAAATGGGTAATCTGCAGTTCAAGAACCTGCTGGGCACACGTGTGTTGGACATCGCCCTGCCCCGGCTGGCTGCAGATGCAGGCTCGGTGTGGTGGGACAACCGCGCCACCCCGGCGGTAGAGACGCGCTCCGACACGGTGAAAGCCATCTGGCGCAGCACCATGGTGCATCTGCAAACCAAATTTGGCACGGACTCCACCCAGTGGACCTGGGGCCGCGCCCATACCCTGACCCACAACCATCCGCTTGGCCAGCAAAAGCCGCTCGACAAGTTATTCAGCGTCGGGCCATTCGCTGCCCCTGGCGGGCGCGAGATCCCGAATGCCATGGGCAGCAGTATTGGTCCTGCGCCGTGGGCCGTGAGTTACGGCCCGTCGACCCGGCGTGTGATCGACTTTGCCGACCCGGCCAAAGCCTGGGGTATCAACCCGGTTGGGCAAAGCGGCGTACTGTTCGACAAGCACTACAGCGACCAGGCAAAGACCTATATTGCAGGCGGCTACGTGCGCCAGTGGCTCAGGCCGGAAGACGTGGCCGCAAATACCCGCAGTACATTGACGCTGGTGCCAGCGCGTTAAGCTGCAACCTTGCCACACCCTACTGTCCAGGAGATTGCCCCATGACTGATTCCGCCGCAGGCACTGCCCTGCAACTTCGCTCCCTTATAAGGAGCAGTGGTGAGCTTGAGGTCTCTCTGGTGCGTGTGCCGATACCGGAGCCTGAGGCCGATGAGGTGCTGGTACGCATCGATGCCTCACCCATCAACCCTTCAGACCTGGGCATGTTGTTCGGTGCGGCCGACATGGCAACCGCCCGTGTATCGGGCACACCAGATCAGCCGGTGGTGACGGCGACCGTCCCCGAAAAATTGATGAAGTCCATGGCCGGCCGGATCGACCAGTCGATGCCGGTGGGTAATGAAGGTGCCGGTGTGGTGGTCAAGGCCGGTGCCAGTGACGCGGCGCAGGCCTTGCTCGGAAAAACCGTGGCGATCCTGGGCGGTGCCATGTACGCGCAATACCGCAGCATCAAGGCCAAGCAGTGCCTGGTATTGCCTGCGGGCACCACGGCTGCCGACGGTGCCTCGTGTTTTGTGAATCCGCTCACATCGCTGGGTATGGTGGAGACCATGCGCCTTGAAGGCCATAAAGCTCTGGTGCACACCGCCGCAGCGTCCAATCTTGGGCAGATGCTTAACCGGATTTGCCAGAAAGACGGCATTGCCCTGGTGAATATTGTGCGCACGCCGGAGCAGCAGGCGCTGCTGCGCGCCATGGGTGCCAGCCACGTGTGCAACTCGGCGTCACCGACCTTCATGCAAGACCTTACCGGCGCGCTGACCACCACCGGTGCCACCATCGCTTTCGACGCGATCGGTGGCGGCAAGCTGGCATCGCACATCCTCACCGGCATGGAAGCGGCGGCGAATGCGACGGCCAAGGAATACAGCCGCTACGGTTCCACCACCCACAAACAGGTGTACATCTATGGTGGGCTGGACCGCAGCCCGACCGAATTGAACCGCAACTTCGGCATGACCTGGGGTGTCGGCGGCTGGTTGTTGTTTCCGTTTCTGCAAAGGATCGGGGCCGACGCAGCACAGAAGTTGCGCGAACGTGTGGTGGCCGAGCTAAAGACCACCTTTGCAAGCAAATACACCAACCAGGTAACACTTGCCGGTGTGCTGCAACTCGAAGCGATTGCCGTGTATGGCAAAACTTCCACTGGTGCGAAGTTC
>JANOCN010000695.1:0-1882 GCA_031412185.1 Betaproteobacteria bacterium
CTGGCCGCGCGGGCGCGTGCGCTGGGGGGGCCGACTTCTGTCAGCGGCATGGGGTGGCACTGTGTTCCAGCGCGCGCAATACGGCTCCAAGGTACCTACAGTGGCGCAGTGCGTCCATTGCGCGGCAAGAAGCGGCTCAGTGTTTCATATCACCAGCCGCGCCATCTCGTCGTCATAAATGATGGTGGAGAGCATCTTGATCGGAAGTTTGAGCAGTTTCTCAGGCCCGTGCGGCACGCTGCCACGGAAGGTCAGGGAGTCGCCGGCACTGAGCATGTAGTTTTTCTTGCCGTGGCGATAACTCAGTTTGCCTTGCAGGATGTAGATGAATTCTATACCCGGGTGCTGGAAGCTGGGGAATATCTCGCTCTTGTCGTTCAGGGTCACCAGGAACGGCTCGAACACCCTGCGTGGTCCGCGCTCGATCGCCAACAGGTGGTACGTGTGACCACGCTTGGTACCACGGCGCACCACTTCCGGGCCCTGCCCCGCCTTGACGTGCTGCGCACCACCCTCGTCACTTGAATAGCCGGCAAAAATACTTGCCAGCGTGGTGCCCAACGCGTCGGCAAGGCTGGCCAATGAATCCAGGCTGGCCGAGGTCTGTCCGTTCTCTACCTTGCTGAGCATGCCGCTGCTGATGCTGGCTTTGCGGGCGATCTCTGCAATCGTCAGGTTCTGCTGCAGCCGCAGCTTGCGCACGGTCTGCCCAATGTGGCGCTCCAGATCGCGCGGCGCGAGCTGTGACGGCTGATCATTTTCGGTCATGGTGGTGGTGGTGCGCTGACGGACGGTAGGCACCAATGTTAACCCCCATGCAAGAGCCCCGCACCACCCCTTTGCGTAAAGGCTGGCAGGTCCAGAACGTCAGAACCGGTCGCGTTCCCGCCCCGGAATCCAGTCCGTCCCTGCCAGACGCACGCCGGCCATGGCCGCCACCTCGACGGTCAATGCCACCAGATCCTCGCGCTCCAGGTGGTGCACATTCTGTTTGCCGCAAGCCCGGGCAATGGTAGTGAGCTCCATGTTCATGGTCTTGAGGTAGTTGCGCAAACGCCGGGCACGCACCGCGGGCTCGAGCCGCTGCTACAGCACCACGTGGCGTGGTGCAGTTGGTGGTGTCTGGCGGCATAGGTACCGGTGCGGATGTGGCCAAGGCGCTAGCCATGGGGGCCGACGCCGTGTGCCCGGTCGGCGTCACCACACAACGCTCCCGGTAACCTTCCAGCTGGTACCGCGACAGCGATGCCGCTAGAAAAAGGAGGTCGTCGAAATGCGGCAGCCTTCGCTTGGCACCAAGACCGCGTATCTCGTACAAACCGTGCGCCGCGGCGTGCTGGATGTATTCGATGGTGCTGCGGCCGTATCCCCAGCTCTCCTCCCCTTGCGGGTGCTGCAAAAAACCAACTGGCTGATCCAACAATACTCCTGATTGGCGTCTGCGTTCCAGTGGTACAGCGCCGTCTCCCGGCCATCGCCTTCGCGCATGCGCCACTCCAAGAACCGGCAGGCCGCCTCGGGGGGTGGCGGCAACAGACTGCCTTCGACGATCACAGGTCGAGCACGAGCCGTGCAGATTTGGCACGTGAAACACACACCATGACATGTTCGCGCTGCTCGATGTCCGAGAGCACAAAGTCGCGGTGATCCGGCTCGCCGGACAGATAGCGCGTAGTGCAGGTGCCGCACACCCCGGCTTCGCAGGAGCTGTCAACCAGCACCCCTTCGTCCAACAGGACGGACAGGATGGAGCGGTCAGGCGGTACCGGGTATACAGCGCCGGTCGAGGCAATCTCTACCTCGAAGGCAGTGTCACCTCCGGTCACTGCCGATGCAACTGGCGCAGCGAAGTGTTCGAAGTGGATCTGCCCGGCGGGCCAGT
>JANOCN010000696.1:0-10705 GCA_031412185.1 Betaproteobacteria bacterium
CCGGCACCTTCGCTGTTGGTGATGCGTTTGTCGGTCTTCAGTGCAGCCTCTTCGCAGCGCAGCGCCAGTTGGGCCGCCTGTTCACTCGTGATCGCCCAGGGATGGAACAGGTCCAGATCGGTTGCGCGCGACGATGGGGGTGCGATATCGGCCGCGTCTGGAAGCCCGGCCATCGGGTCTTCGGCGGTAAAACGGGCGATATCGTAGGCGGCCTGAACGGTCTGCGCAATCGCTGGTTTCGAAAAATCCGAGGTGCTGGCGTTACCACGCCGCTGCCCCGCATACACCGTCACCGAGAGGCCTTTGTCGCGGTTGCGCTCGACGTTCTCCAGCTCTCCTTTGCGGACCGAAACACTCAGCCCAAAAGCCTCCGATGCCTCGGCTGCCGCATCCGTGGCACCAAGTTTGGTAGCGTGCTGTATGGCCGTGTCCACGAGATCTTCAAAAAAAGCACGGCTGTAGCTGAAGCCGCTGTCGGCAGTTGACTTGTTTGGTTTCATCTTGGTGTGTTGATAGCGGGGGCTATGATACTTCTCTGCAAGCCCGCCCCTATTCACACGATGTCACACAAATTCAAAAAGGGCTATTACGTTTCGGGCCAGTTTGTCGCAGAAGGCAGCGACCTGGACCTCGAACTCAAGCGCGAACTCAAGGGGTCGGACGCTCCCAGCCGCACCGAGCTCAAACGCGAAAGCACGGAGGTGCAGAAGATCGGCGAAGACTTGCTGACATTGCGCGCCGGGTTGATGGATGGCCTGGCGCTGCCCGAGAAATTGCGCGATGCCGTAGCCGAGGCAAAACGGATCAGCAACTTTGAAGGCAAGCGGCGCCAGATGCAGTTCATCGGCAAACTGATGCGCCAGCTCGATCCCGCCGATCTGGACCGGGTGCGCGCTGCGTTGGCGGAACAACATCGCGGCTCGGCCAGCGACACCCTGTCGCTGCACCAGGCAGAACAATGGCGCGACGCGCTGATCGCGGACGAAGGGGCTCTGGAGAAATGGATGCAGGCCTACCGCCAGACCGACAGCCAGCAGTTGCGCGCCCTGATCCGGCAGGCGCGCAAGGATGCCGTGCCCGGGAAACCCGGTGAAACCCCGCGCCATGGCAAGGCATACCGCGAACTGTTCCAGCTGGTGCGCGAACAGATGGCGCGCATTCCCGACAACGACCCCGCTCCCCATGCCAGCAACACCACACAGTTCTGAACCGCAGTACGACAGCGTGCGCATCGGCATCGTGTCGGTCAGCGATCGTGCCTCAACCGGTGTGTACGAAGACAAGGGGCTACCTGCGCTCAAAGAATGGCTGCTACGCGCGCTGCGCAACCCGGTGCACTTTGAAGCCCGGCTGATTCCGGATGAGCAGGCCCAGATCAGCGCAGCACTGATCGAACTGGTCGATGCCGGTTGTTGCCTCGTGCTCACCACTGGTGGCACCGGCCCTGCGCTGCGCGACGTAACCCCGGAGGCTACGCTGGCCATAGCCCACAAGGAGATGCCTGGTTTTGGCGAACAGATGCGCCAGATCAGTCTGCGATTTGTGCCCACCGCGATCCTGTCGCGCCAATGTGCGGTAGTGCGTGGCAAGAGCCTCATCATCAACCTGCCCGGCCAACCCAAAGCGATAGCCGAAACCCTGGAAGGCCTGCGCGGCCCGGACGGCGACGCCCTGGTGCCGGGCATATTTGCGGCGGTGCCGTACTGCGTGGACCTGATTGGCGGCCCGTATATCGAAACCGTAGACGCCGTGTGCCGGGCCTTCCGGCCCAAGTCGGCGATCCGGCAGTATTGAGGACTGCAGCCTATTTGCCGACCAGCTGCGTCAGTTTTTTGGCCTCGAAACACTCGGAGCGGGCGGCGTCGGCTGGTACGCAACTCTTGACCGAGCGCTCGTCCGACAGCGTGGCGACGGCCTGCCAGAGCAAAGCGATCTGGTGCTCCTGCGACGAGGCGGTGTCGATCAGCCCGCGCATGGCCAGGCTCAGCGGATCGTCTTCCTGGGTTACGCCATACGCCGAGAATTTGCGCTCGGGCGTGGTGTCGGCGCTGGCGCCTTCGCGGGACGCGATGATGCGCGCCGGAATACCCACCGCCGTTGCCCCGGCCGGCACCGGCTTGATCACCACTGCATTGCTGCCTATCTTGGCGCCGTCCCCCACCTCGAAGCCACCCAAAATCTTGGCCCCGGCACTCACCACAACATCGCGACCCAGTGTGGGGTGGCGCTTGGCACCCTTGTAGAGCGAAGTACCACCCAGCGTAACACCCTGGTAAATGGTGCAGCCGTCACCAATCTCGGCGGTTTCGCCCACCACCACCCCCATCGCGTGGTCAAAGAAGACGCGCTCGCCAATCTTTGCACCGGGGTGAATTTCAATGCCGGTCAGGAAACGCCCGATGTGCGATACAAAACGACCCAGCCATTTGAAATCGTGGGTCCAGAACCAGTGGGCCCTGCGGTGCAGCACCAGCGCATGCAAGCCGGGGTAACAGGTAAGCACCTCCCAGGTGCTGCGGGCAGCGGGGTCGCGGTCGAGGATGCATTGAACGTCTGAGCGGATGCGGGAGAACATGGCCAACAGTCTAGTGCTTCGTGCCTTGTGCTGCCTGCAGGGCCGCTTTGGCAACACCTCTGAGGATATGGACTTCTTCGGGCGTGATGGCAGCGCGGTTGAGTAGCTGGTTCAGGCGGGGCAGCAGTTTTCGGGGGGCAGTCGGGTCGAGGTAGCCGAGCGCAACCAAGGCTTGCTCCCAGTGCGCCAGCAGGCCTGCTACCTGTTGCGCGTCTGCGGCGTCGGCGGCCAAGGTGCCGGTTGGGGTGGCCGCAGCCTGGAACCCACCCAGCGCCAGGCGCCACTCGTAGGCAATCACCTGCAAAGCAGCTGCCAGGTTGAGCGAGCCGAAAGACGGATTGGTGGGAATGCGCAATGCGACATGGCAACGGTAGACATCTTCGTTGCGCATACCAAAACGCTCGGAGCCAAACAGAAAGGCCACGCCAGCTTGAACCGGAGTCGTCGGCGCGCTGTGCTGTGCGCAGGGCGTTGCCTCGCACCGCGATCCGCGCGCCAGCTCGGCGAAACATTCGCGCGGGCTCATGGTGGGCGGCCCAAAATCGCGCGGAGTCATCGCGGTTGCGCACAAATGGGTCATGCCCTCCAGCGCCTGATCCAGCGTCGCGACGATACGCGCGTTGGCAAGCACGTCCAATGCCCCGCTGGCGCGCTGGATGGTCTCTTCGCGCCGCAACACATTGGCCCAGCGTGGGGCCACCAGCACCATGTCGCCAAACCCCATCACCTTCATCGCCCGCGCGGCCGCACCCACATTGCCGGCGTGGCTGGTATCGATCAGGATGAACCTTGTCTGCATGGAGGGCCATTGTCTCAGCCAACACCGCGACTTTTTCATGGGAAAATGCGGCCAGTCGCCCCGTCATCGTGCGGACGCCCTTTGTCCCAGTTCTTGCTTCTTAAAAAACCATGCCGTCCCCCAACCTCCACCCGATGATGAACGTGGCCATCAAGGCCGCGCGTGCCGCTGGCAACATCATCAACCGCGCCGCGCTTGATCTGGAAGCCGTGCGTATCTCGCAGAAACAGGTCAATGACTTTGTGACCGACGTAGACCAACGCAGCGAGCAGGTCATCATCGAGACCCTGCTGACTGCCTACCCGGGGCACGGCATACACGCCGAAGAGTCGGGCCGGGAACACGGGTCGCGGGAGTCCGAATTCGTCTGGATCATTGACCCGCTCGACGGCACCACCAATTTCATCCACGGCTTTCCGGTCTATTGCGTAAGTATTGCGCTGGCGGTCAAAGGCAAGATCGAACAAGCCGTCGTATACGACCCAAGCCGCAATGATCTGTTCACGGCTACCAAAGGGCGCGGAGCCTACGTGAACGACCGCCGCCTGCGGGTGTCCAAACGCATCCGCATGACCGAGTGCCTTATCTCCACCGGTTTCCCGTTCCGCCCAGGAGACAACTTCGGCGAGTATCTGGCGATGATGGGCGAAGTGATGCAACGCGCTGCAGGGTTACGCCGTCCCGGCGCGGCGGCACTTGACCTGGCCTACGTCGCTGCTGGTTTTACCGACGGCTTTTTCGAGACCGGTTTGCAACCCTGGGATGTCGCTGCCGGTTCATTGCTGGTCACGGAGGCCGGTGGTCTGGTAGGCAATTTCACAGGTGAGGCAGATTTTCTGGAACAGAAAGAATGTCTCGCCGGCAACCCCAAGATCTACGGCCAGTTGGTGACTATCCTGGGCAAATACAGCAAGTTTGCAAGTGTTGCCGACAAGGCCACCCGCAGACCATTTGCGCCACAGAACGTCGACTCTGCATAAATCTGAGAGCGCAAGCATCGGCGGGCTGGCCTACTGCAAGCGGCCGCGTTCCACCCTAGGAGCCTGTCGGGCTTTGGGTTGGGTCCGCGTTGGGTCTGCAAGGGGGGTGCAGGCAAGGCGCAAAGCGCAGCCGGATTGCACATCCGGCGAGCATTTGCAACGCCGCGTGTGCCCCCTTGCAGGTCCAACCCGAAGGGCCGGGGCGATTCGCGGCACCATGCGTCGTTGCCAACGCGTTGTGTGGACCCGCCACACCGCCTCGCTGGCGCCTAGCCTGGCACCGCGACTCGTCCCGGCACGGGCCTAACCCAAAGCCCGACAGGCGCCTAGCGCCTGGCCCTGACACCGGATGGCCACACGCGCGCAGCGGTGGCCTGGGTCAGGCGTGGCCAAAACGGAAGCTGGACGCCGTAACGCCTCCGTAAACCGCCTGCTCGTGGTAGACCAACGTCGCGGCCTCGGCCTCGGCGGCTCCCAGCGCGACCATCAAAGGAACCAGATGGTCCTCGCGCGGGTGTGCCAGTCGCGCCGCCGGGGCACTTTGCCAGTTCATCAAACGTTCGGTGCGTTGTTGCGGCGACGCTGCCACCAGCGTCTGCTGCAGCCAGTCGTCAAACTGCCGCGACGGACCCGCCGCCTGCGGGCCAAAATTGCGCAGGTTGTGGTAGCTCAGGCCGCTTCCGACAATCAGCACACCTTCGTCGCGCAGCGGTGCCAGCGCCCTGCCAATGTCAAGGTGGGCCAGCGGGTCGTAGCCCGATTTCAGCGACAACTGCAGTACCGGAACATCGGCCTGCGGATACATCACTACCAGAGGCGAGAACGTACCGTGGTCGTACCCCTGTTGCATGTCGATGCCGACCGCAATGCCGGCCTTACTGGCGAGCTGCTGCACGCGTTGCGCCACGTCGGGTGCGCCCGGTGCCGGATACACCACGTGGTAGGTGTGCTCCGGGAAACCGGAGTAGTCGTACACCATCGGCGGCTTCGCGCTTCCCATCACGGCGAACCCGGGCGCCTCCCAGTGGCCGGACACCACCAGCACGGCGCGCGGCACTGTCCCTATCTGGCGCGGAATGTCTGCCAGCGAAGCCTCCAGCACCTGCAACCGCGCGCGCATCTCGGGTACGTAGGGCCACGGTCCACCACCGTGTGAGATGAAGTAGGTAGGCAGTGGGCGGTCAGTCATGGTGGTGTCTCCTTTGGCGTCAGCCGGCATCGGCCACGCGGGGTTTATCGATGCTCCAGGCTCCTGGTCCCGCAAGCGAAAGGAACAGAAAAACAAAACAGAACATGATTGCCAGTTCACCCTGGTTGATCATCGGCGCAAAGAAATTCCCCTGCGGCGCATGCCCAATGAAGTAGGCCACCGCCATCTGGCCGCTGAGAATAAAGGCGACCGGCCGGGTGAACAGGCCGATCAGCATCAGGATACCGCCGACCAGTTCCAACATACCGGCAAAACCGATGAACGACAAGACTGGCAAGGCATCGAACATGGCCACCTGCGGTATGTGCAATAGTTTGGCCGTGCCGTGCTGCAGGAACAGGTAGGCGGTGACGATACGCATGACGGCCAGGGCGCGAGGTGTCCAGGTATCAAAAAAGTGTTGGCTCAAGATCATGGTGGGTTCTCCGAAAATTGAAAAGTGGCATGTCGGCAAGCATCAGCCTGCAGCGGTAGAAGATCGGTTTCAGCGCATTCGGGTAGATTAAGAGATTCTCATTGTTCATACAATAGCCGATCATTCATCACATAATTTCACAATAAGAATCTATGCTGGATCGACTGACAGGTTTGCAGGTATTGTGCAAGGTGGTTGAAACAGCCAGCTTCAGTGCTGCCGCGCAGCAGCTTTCGATATCCGCACCGATGGTAAGCAAACATGTGGCGCAACTAGAGCAAAGTCTGGGTGCCAGATTGCTCAACCGCACCAGTCGCCGATTGAGTCTGACGGAGGCAGGCAGCATCTACTACGAACAATGCCGCATTGCGCTGGATACCCTGCAAGCGGCCCAGGAGGCGATAGGGCAAGGCATCCAGGTACCGCGCGGCCTGCTCAAAGTGAGCGCTCCAGTATGGTGCGCGAACCGCCGCTTCACCCAGATGCTTGCCGGCTATCGCGAAAAGTGCCCGGACGTGGTGATTGATATCCGGCTGGAGAACCGCAAGGTGGACTTGGTAGCCGAAGGGTTCGATCTTGCACTACGCGCCACGCGCGAACCCTCACCGATGCTGATCGCCCGACCGATCTGTCCGGTGCCGTTTCATCTGGCCGCAAGCCCGGCCTACCTGCAGCGCCACGGTACACCCAACCAACCCACCGATCTGACCGCTTTGGGATCCATCATGCCGAGTTATCTCAACCTGAGTGGCCTGGAAATCCTCGGTCCTGAAGCGAAAGGCAAAGTTACGCTCACCGCGGTAATGAAATCGGACGACACCACACTCACCTATCACGCCGTACATGCCGGTGTGGGCATAGCCTATCTGCCAGACTGGCTGATCTCGGACGACCTGGCTGCAGGTACGCTGGTGCGCCTGTTGCCCGACCACGACGGCCCCGAGATCACCCTGTTTGCGGTGTACACCAGCCGCCAGTACATGCTGCCCAAGCTGCGCAGTTTCATTGATTTCCTGAGCCAGTCGCTCGGGGCCGAGGCCCGCTGACCGCATGAATCTCCCGCCCACTCTCGCCGCTGGTTTCCCACCCGGCTTTCGCTCCCTGGTGATTGGTGCATCGGGCGGCATCGGCGCTGCGTTTACCAGCCTGCTGAAGGAGCATCCACAGTGCGGGCATGTCGAATGCCTGCACCGCAATTCCGAGCCAGCCATCGATTTCGACCGCGAAGAAAGTATCGCGCTGGCTGCCACCCAACTTGGTCAGCGGGGCAAATTTCACCTGGTCATCAACGCCGTCGGCGTGTTGCACTCGGCAACCTTCATGCCGGAGAAAAAACTGTCCGACTTGAACTACACCCAGCTAACCGATACCTTTCGGATCAACACTTTCGGACCAGCGCTTGCGCTACGCCATTTCATACCCTTGCTGGACCCGGCCCGGGGTGTTTTCGTGGTGATTTCTGCGAAGGTGGGCAGTATCGGAGACAACCGCCTCGGCGGCTGGTACAGCTACCGCGCCTCCAAGGCGGCACTCAACATGCTGGTCAAGACCGCATCCATCGAGGTCAGGCGGACCCAACCGAATGCGGTGCTGGTCGCGCTGCATCCGGGCACCGTGCAGTCCAGACTGTCCGGGCCGTTTCGCGACACGGCGTCAGCGCGCCCGGCACTGGACGCAGCGCACGACATGCTGGCAGTGCTGGAGCAGTTAGCGCCGGCCGATAGCGGCAAGTTCCTGTCGTACAAGGGGGAAAACCTGCCTTGGTAGGGCAGCTAACAGCACCGCCGCTTCAGGCCTGTTCAGCCACGGTTTGACTCCATCATGCTGTGTGCCGCGTGGACAATGCTGCTGGCATCGACCCCAAAGAACGCACGCAACTCGGCCCGTGTATCGCTGCGCCCAAAGCCATCGGTGCCTAAAGTCAGAAAACGCCGACCTTCCGGTATCAAGGCGCGAATACTTTCTGCCACGGCCCGCACGTAGTCGGTTGCAGCGATGATCGGGCCGGCACTGGCCCCAAGCTGCTGCGCCACAAAAGGCTGCAGTCCGGGCTCGCCGCGCAACAACGCTGCCTGGCAGCTTTGGCCGTCGCGCGCCAGTTCGCTCCAACTGGTGACGCTGAATACCTCCACGGCGTAACCTTGATCAGATAGTTGCTGCGCGGCCTTGACCACCTCGGTCAGGATGGCACCGGAACCCATCAGGGTAATCGCCTTGTCACTTTTCGTGCCCTGGATGATTGTGGGCTTCCAGCCGTCAAAGCGGTAACAACCACGCAGGATCTGCGGTGCCAGCTCTGCGGGCACATCGGGCTGCGCGTAGTTCTCGTTCATGAGCGTGACGTAATAGAAGACGTCCTGCTGCTCGACCACCATCTCGCGGATACCGGCATCGATGATGATGGCCATTTCGCCCGCAAAGGCAGGGTCGTAGGCCTTGCAGTTGGGGATGGTCGCCGCCACCAGATGGCTGCTGCCGTCCTGGTGCTGCAAACCTTCGCCGCCCAGCGTTGTGCGCCCGGAGGTGGCGCCCAGCAGAAAGCCGCGTGCACGCTGGTCGGCCGCTGCCCAGATGGCGTCGCCCACACGCTGAAAGCCGAACATCGAGTAGTAGATGTAGAACGGCAACATCGCCAGGCCGTGCACGCTGTAACTGGTTGCCGCCGCCGTCCAGCTGGCAATGGCACCGGCCTCGCTGATACCTTCCTCCAGAATCTGCCCGTCCACCGCCTCGCGGTAGCTCAGCACCGAGCCAATATCCTCCGGTGCATAACGCTGGCCCACACTCGAATATATGCCGACCTGCTTGAACAGGTTGGCCATGCCAAAGGTGCGCGCTTCATCCGCCACGATAGGTACGATACGCGGACCCAGCGCCTTGTCTTTCAGCAGGTTGCCCAGCATGCGCACAAAGGCCATGGTGGTGCTCATCTCCTTGCCCGCCGCAGCCACCGCGAACTGGGCATAGGCGGCAAGCTCCGGCTTGGCAAGCAGATCGGCCAGAGTGTGGCGCACGGGCAGGTAGCCACCGAGCGCTCTGCGGTGTTCGTGCAGGTAACGCATTTCCGCGCTGTCGTCGGTCGGCTTGAAGAATTCGACGCGTTTAACCTGCTCATCCGTCAGCGGCAGGTTGAAGCGGTTGCGGAATTCGATCAACTCGTCGCCATCGAATTTCTTCTGGCTGTGCGTCGTCATGCGGCCCTGGCCAGCCTTGCCCATGCCGTAGCCTTTCTTGGTATGCGCCAGGATGACGGTCGGCTGGCCGCGGTGGGCAGCGGCAGCGGCATACGCGGCATGGATCTTCACGAGGTCGTGGCCACCGCGCTTCAACCGGTCGATCTGGTCGTCGGTCATGCCCTGGGCCAAGTTGCGCAGCTCTTCGTTCTGACCGAAAAAGTTATCGCGGTTGAAGCGACCGTCCTTGGCCGCAAAGGTCTGCATCTGGCCATCGACCGTGTCGCTGAAGGCTCGCGCCAGGGCACCGGTCGAATCGCGGGCAAACAGGCCGTCCCAGTCGCTGCCCCAGACCAGTTTGATGACGTTCCAGCCGGCACCGGCAAAAAGTTTCTCCAGCTCGTCGATGATGCGGCCGTTGCCACGCACCGGCCCGTCCAGGCGCTGCAGATTGCAGTTGACCACCCAGACCAGGTTGTCCAGCCGTTCACGCGCGGCCAGTGTCAATGCGCTCATGGACTCGGGTTCGTCCATCTCGCCGTCGCCAAATACACCCCAGACCTTGCGCTTTTCACAGTCGAGCAAATTGCGGTGCGTCAGGTACCGCATGAACCGTGCGTGGTAGATCGAACTGATCGGCCCGATGCCCATGGAGCCGGTAGGGAACTGCCAGAAGTCGGGCATCAGGTACGGGTGCGGGTAGCTGCTGAGGCCGCGATTGCCCTGCGCCACCCCGGTCAGTTCCTGGCGGTAATGCGCAAGATCGGCCTCCGACAGACGCCCTTCCAGGAAAGCCCGTGCGTAAACACCGGGTGCACTGTGCGGCTGAAAGAACACCAGGTCGCCACGGTGCTGGCCGGCACCGGTGCCTTCGCGGGCGTGAAAGAAGTGGTTGAAACCGGCCTCGAACAGGTCAGCCGCGCTGGCGTAACTGGCGACGTGCCCACCCAGGTCGCCATACGCCTGGTTGGCGCGCACCACCATGGCCAGCGCGTTCCAGCGCATCAGCGATGCCAGGCGCTCCTCGAGCGCCAGATCCCCCGGGAACGGCGGTTGGCCTCGCACGTCAATGGTGTTGACATAAGGGGTGCAGAGGTCGGGTTTCCAGCCGATGCGTTGCTGGTGGGCCATGCGTACCAGTTCATCCAGCATGTGCCTTGCACGCTGGGCACCGTGGTTTTGAACCAGCGACACAAAGGACTCGCGCCATTCAGCGGTTTCCTGTGGGTCTAAATCGAGCGGGGCCGCTTCGTCCACGGCGCGCATCTGGTCGGGAGTGAGGGGGATGTTCATGCGATGGCCTGTTTGAAGATGGTGGACCGGATCACCCGCATCGTAGATGAGCCCTAGCGAGGTTGGGCAGATGGCGATTTGGCCGCAGCGGTACCAGCCGGATTATCGATGCCGTACAGACACCGCCTGATGAGCCCATACAGCATTAAGATGGTGCGCATGACCCGTATCGTCGGAACACGGAACCGATCCGAATTCATGCTCGACCCGGCTGAAGAGCCTCGAGGCGATCGACGACTTGCGGCGCTCGTTCGGCGCCG
>JANOCN010000697.1:0-3337 GCA_031412185.1 Betaproteobacteria bacterium
GCGCCAATCACCCGCAGGAAGTCGCCGCCCAAGCCGTAGGAACGTTGTTCGTACCACTCGAAGGCTTCGGCAATTTCAGCCTGTGCCGAAGCCTCGAATACAACTTGCCAGGTCAAAGGCGTACGCCAAGTGATTGCGCGATTTGGGCCAGACTTTTACCCTGGCCGGGATTCGCGTCGCGCCAGGCGGCGCGGCGTGCCAGTTCATCCAGCACTTCGTCCCGGGTTTCCGGGTCTGTTTCGGACGCGAATTCGTCCCAGATGTCTTCGACCAATTGCAGTCGTTCAAACCTGCCCAGATGTTCAATAGGTTGCAGTGCGGTTTTCATGCGTCAAAGTTTAACCGCGAGACTATCTGGCGACAATGCAGCTTGCTACGACCGCCAACCCTCGCTATTCCACTCCAGAAGGAACGATTTATGCCCATTACCAAAGGTTTCCAGGCGCTCGTCGATGAGGCGATGGAAGAGATCAAGACCTATTCCGTCGAAGACGTGAAGGCCCGGCTGGCCGACACGGCCGTGCAGATTGTCGATATCCGCGACCCGCGCGAGCTGGAGCGTGGCGGCACGGTGGTCGGCGCCTTCCATGCGCCGCGCGGCATGCTCGAATTCTGGGTCGATCCTGCGTCTCCGTACCACAAGCCCTTGTTCGCCGACGAGGCCAAAGAGTTCATCCTGTTCTGCGGCTTGGGCTGGCGCAGCGCGCTGGCGGCCAAGTCTTTGCAGGACATGGGCATGACCAATGTCGCGCACATGGACGGTGGCTGGACCGAATGGGTAAAGGCCGGCGGCCCTACCGAAACGCTGGAGCAACAGAAGGCGCGGCGCGCAAAGAAAGCGTGAGTATGCGCCTGGTATTTTCAGAACTGGGGTTGCCGCATGCGGTTTGAGGCTGTGTTGTTCGATTGCGATGGTGTGTTGGTGGACTCTGAGCCCATCACCAACGGTGTGTTGCGCGACATGTTGCACGAGTTGGGCTGGCACCTCACGCCCGAGGACTGCGTGCGGCTTTTCGTCGGCAAGGCGCTGAAGGATGAACTGCTCATGATCGCCGAACAGACTGGGCGACCGGTAGCAGACGACTGGATCACCCGGTTTCAGGAGCGGCGCAATGCCGCCTTGCGCGAGCGTCTGACAGCGATTCCCAACATTCACGCGGTAGTGGACGAGATCCACACGCGGCTGGCCGGGCGTATTGCCTGTGCCTCCGGCGCTGACCGGTTCAAGGTCGAGATGCAGTTGCACCAGGTGGACTTGATGCGTTATTTCGAGGGGCGAATCTTCAGTGGTTATGAGACACCGCGCTCCAAGCCATTCCCTGATGTCTACCTGGCTGCGGCTGCGGCACTGGGGGCAGACCCCGGAAAATGCGCGGTGGTCGAAGACTCCACTACCGGTGTCACCGCGGGCGTGGCTGCCGGCGCGCAGGTGTTTGCGTATGCCCCGCAGGGCGATGGTGCCGCGTTGCTTGACGCCGGTGCGGTACTGGTGTTTTCCGACATGGCACAGCTGCCTGCTCTGCTGGCCGGTTGATCTTTCCATCGGTGATGACTTTCAGACGCACCCATGCCATGTTTCCTTGCCGGGATAAGGCCGAGGGGTTGCTTGCGTCTGCGAATACACGGACGTTTGTACAGGACCATGCCGTTGTGGCGCAGGTCTTCTTCCACACGCCAGCTGTGCTAGATCAGGCCGACGTGGCACTCAGCTCCGTTCGTGTCATTCCGGCCTCGCGGCCTCCGTTCTCTACCTCACTGCGCCGAGCGCCACATCGACCTGATCCTGCGGGGATGGCGAGCGTGCGACGCAGCAGAACCAACCATGCTCGCGGCCGAGGATGCTGGGGTGGGTGGCGAAGCGAAGTAGAGAAGGAGTCGCTGGCCCTAGGCTAGCACGGGTGACATGAGCGCAGCCACCCGCCCCGGCGTCCTCGGCTCGTACAAGCGTAGCCGTTTGAATGCAACTGCAACTGCACCTGCACCTGCACCTGCACCTGGAACGTTGACCTCCTCCATTTTCTGGCCGTCGAACGCCGTTGGTACCATGAAGACTCTACCCGAGCAGCGTCGTGAAATTCGGAACTTGCCCTAGGAACTTGCGCCATGCCCGTTTTGCAGACCAAACTCAATGCGCGTTCGGCCGACTTTCAGTCCAACGCGTCGGCCATGCGCGCCCTGGTGGCAGACCTCAACGCGAAGATTGCCACGGCGCAGCTAGGTGGCGGTGAAGCGGCGCGGGCCAAACATACGGCGCGCGGCAAATTGCTGCCGCGCGAACGGGTGCAGATGCTGCTGGACCCTGGCACTCCATTTCTGGAACTCAGCCCGCTGGCCGCGATGGGCATGTACCCGGACCGGGACGGCAGCGACAGCGCACCGTGTGCTGGCATCATCGCCGGTATTGGCCGAGTCAGCGGCGTCGACTGCATGGTGGTTTGCAACGACGCCACAGTCAAAGGCGGCACCTATTACCCGCTGACGGTCAAGAAACATCTGCGCGCGCAGGAAGTAGCGCAGCAAAACCGCCTGCCGTGTATCTACCTGGTCGACTCCGGTGGTGCCAATTTGCCGAACCAGGACGACGTGTTCCCGGACCGCGACCATTTCGGGCGCATCTTCTTCAACCAGGCCAACTTGAGTGCGCAGGGTATCGCGCAAATCGCGGTGGTGATGGGCAGTTGCACGGCGGGCGGTGCCTACGTGCCTGCCATGAGCGACGAGAGCATCATCGTGCGCAACCAGGGAACGATTTTTCTTGGCGGGCCGCCGTTGGTGAAAGCGGCTACCGGGGAGGTGGTCAGCGCGGAAGACCTGGGCGGCGGAGATGTACACACGCGGTCGTCTGGTGTGGCCGACCACCTGGCTGAAAACGACATGCATGCGCTGGCCATTGCGCGCAATGCGGTCAAGAATCTGAATGCACGCAAGCCTGACACCTTGGTGCAGGTGGCCCCGGTCCCGCCGGTGCTGGATGGGCAGGAGTTGTACGGCGTTATTCCGCTGGACACCCGCAAACCTTTCGACGTGCGCGAGATAATCGCCCGCATCGTCGACGGCTCGGAGCTTGACGAATTCAAGGCCCGCTACGGTACTACGCTGGTATGCGGTTTTGCCCACATCGAAGGCATGCCGGTGGGCATCATCGCCAACAACGGCATTCTGTTCAGCGAGTCGGCGCTGAAGGCTGCGCATTTCATAGAGTTGTGCTGCCAGCGCAAGGTGCCGCTGATCTTCCTGCAGAACATTACCGGTTTCATGGTCGGGCGCAAATACGAAAACGAAGGCATCGCACGCAACGGGGCCAAGATGGTTACGGCGGTCGCCACGGCAGCCGTGC
>JANOCN010000698.1:0-5223 GCA_031412185.1 Betaproteobacteria bacterium
CGCCGCATCAACGATTCGCTGGCGCGTGCCCCGGGCGTGGTAGCCATATACCCGAACGACTCGGCGATGGCAGTCTGCAGGTCAAAAACCAGGCGGTCTTCACGCCTGTCGGCAAGCAGATGCAGCCGCGCACGGATCAGCCGCAGCAAGGCCTCGTTTCGTTTTATCTGCTTCACCTCGAACGCGGTAGCCAGACCCTTGCGCGCCAACTCGTCCCAATTCTTGCCGAAGCCTGCTGCCTTGGCCACCCACAGGATCACCTGCAGGTCGCGCAGGCCACCAGGCGACTCTTTGCAATTGGGCTCCAGCGCATACGGCGTGTCTTCGAACTTGTTGTGGCGCTGGCGCATCTCCAGCGTCTTGGCCACAAAGAAGGCGCGCGGATTCATGGCCAGCCGCAAAAACTCGCGCAAGCGGCCGAACAACCTGGAGTCGCCAACCACCAGCCGCGACTCCAGCATCGAGGTCTGCACGGTGACGTCTTTTTCGGCCTCGGCCAGACATTGCGATACGGTGCGCACGCTGGAGCCGATCTCCAGCCCGGCGTCCCAACAACTCCCGATGAATGCTTCGATCCGACTTTGCAGGTCGGTATCTTGTTCATGCGCCCGCTCATCGGGCAGCAGCACCAGCACATCCACGTCGGAGCGCGGAAACAGCTCTGCGCGCCCAAAACCGCCCACGGCCACCAGTGCAAACGGGCCCGCCAGCCCGGCCTGCTGCCATAACGCCTGAAGCGTTTCGTCGGCCAGCGCCGACATACGGTGTAGCGCCGTGCTCACGCCCCGCGTGGACGAACCGCTGGCCGTGATGGCGCTTTGCAACGCCAGCTTCCTGGCCCGGTATTCGTCGCGCAGTTGCTGAACGGGCAACATCGGCGACATGGCAGGCAGCGCGCTCAAAGGGGTGTCGTCAGCTGGCGGCAACAAACGCCGGGGTGGGTGGACTGCCTGCCGACAGGGTCAACACCTCATAACCGACATCGGTAACCAATACCGTGTGTTCCCACTGGGCTGAGAGCGAGTGGTCTTTGGTGACGATGGTCCAGCCGTCTTTCTCCGGGCCGTCCTTGATTTCCTTGCGGCCGGCATTGATCATGGGTTCGATCGTGAAGGTCATGCCGGGTTTCAGCTCGTCCAACGTGCCGGGTTTTCCGTAGTGCAATACTTGCGGCTCTTCGTGAAACACCCGCCCGATGCCATGGCCACAAAACTCGCGCACGATGCTGAAGCCCTGCGCTTCGGCGAACTTCTGGATCGCCCAGCCCACGTCGCCCAGTCGCGCACCAGGCTTCACCATCTCAATCCCACGCCACATGGCGTCAAAAGTAATGGCGCACAGGCGGCGTGCTGCAATCGAGGTTTCGCCCACCACAAACATGCGGCTGGTATCGCCGTGCCACCCATCCTTGATGACGGTGACGTCGATATTCAGGATGTCGCCTTTTTTGAGCGCCTTGTCGTTCGGGATACCGTGGCAGACCTGGTGGTTGACCGAAGTACAGATCGACTTGGGGTAGGGGATATTGCCACCGCCACGGTAGTTGAGGGGGGCCGGAATCGCCTGCTGGGTCTGGGTGATGTAATGGTGGGCCAGAAGGTCCAGCGCATTCGTGCTGATACCCGGCAGGACATGGGGCGTAAGAAAGTCCAGCACCTCGGAGGCCAGGCGGCCCGCCACCCGCATACCGGCAATGCCTTCGGCGTCTTTGTATGTAATTGTCATACCCAATTATCCCATCGGGACACGCAGCAGAGCCCCAATCGGGTGCTGTGTGCCCTCGCTAAAATCAAGCGCGAAAGCGTCCTGGCCGGTTTTCCGCCCGCTGCCGCGCTTCTCCAGCACCCTTATCGGCCCCTTCCTTGACGCTGCACATCACCCAATTTGAGGGCGGAAACGCTCTTGGCAACTTCCGCGCCAGGCAGCTTTTGCCCGCGCTGCAAGCGATTCATCCGCGCATCCTGTCGGTCGCGGCGCGTTTTCTTCACCTGGTGGGGTCGGATGGGGCACTCGGCGCTGCGCTGCGCGACCAACTCGCGGCGTTGCTGCATTACACAGAGCCATATGTGGCAGCGGCAAACGGCGAGCTGTTTGTGGTCGCCCCACGCGTTGGCACCGTATCGCCCTGGGCCTCCAAGGCAACCGACATTGCGCACAACTGTGGCCTGGCGGTACGGCGTATTGAGCGCATCACCGAGTACCAGATCACCTTCAAGCCCGCCTTGCTTGGAAAGACTGCGTTGAGTGCGGCGCAGCGCGCACAGGTCGCGACCTTGTTGCATGACCGGATGACCGAATCGGTAAGTTTTGATACCAGCCAGGCGTTAGGGTTGTTTTCGGGGCTGGAGGCGGCACCCATGGTGCGGGTAGACGTATTGGGCGCGGGCCGCACGGCGCTGGACGCCGCCAACACCGATTTCGGACTAGCGCTGGCCGAGGACGAGATCGACTACCTGGTGCAGGCCTTCACGCAGTTGCAGCGCAACCCCAGCGACGTCGAACTGATGATGTTCGCGCAGGCCAACAGCGAACATTGTCGGCACAAGATTTTCAACGCGCAGTTCACGATTGATGGCATTGCGCAGCCACACACGCTGTTTGGCATGATCCGGCACACGCACCGGCAGAATCCGCTGCACATGGTGGTGGCTTATTCCGACAACGCGTCGGTGATGGAGGGTACCGCTATTGAACGGTTTGCGGCCAGCCAGGCTGACAACGGCGGTGAGCCCGGCAGTGCTGTTGCGCCCAGCTACCGCAAATCGTCTGCACTGCAGCATGTGCTGATGAAGGTGGAAACCCACAATCACCCGACCGCGGTATCACCGTTTCCGGGTGCGTCCACCGGCGCAGGCGGCGAGATTCGCGATGAGGGTGCTACTGGGCGTGGCTCGAAGCCAAAAGCCGGATTGACCGGTTTCACCGTGTCCAGCCTGTGGCCGGACGCCGACGCCGCGTATGGCAAACCCGCACATATCGCCAGCCCACTGCAAATCATGATCGAGGGCCCCTTGGGTGCAGCGGCATTCAACAACGAGTTTGGCCGACCGAATTTGCTGGGCTACTTCCGGCAATACGAGCAGTCGGTGGTGTCCAACCTGGATACCGTGCAGCGCGGCTATCACAAGCCGATCATGCTCGCGGGCGGGCTCGGCTCCATCGACGCGTCCCAGACCCACAAGATCGCGTTCCCGCCGGGTAGCCTGCTGATCCAGCTTGGCGGGCCCGGCATGCGTATCGGCATGGGGGGAAGTGCTGCCAGTTCCATGGCCACCGGTACCAACGCAGTGGCGCTGGACTTCGACTCGGTGCAACGCGGCAACCCGGAGATCCAGCGCCGAGCCCAGGAGGTTATCAACCAGTGCTGGCTGCTCGGAACCGGGGAGGGCACCAGCGTTTCGGGCAACCCGATCCTGGCGATCCATGACGTGGGCGCGGGCGGCTTGTCAAATGCGTTCCCGGAGCTCACCAACGACGCTGCACGTGGCGCACGTTTTGACCTTGCTGCGGTACCGCTCGAAGAAAGCGGTATGGCCCCGCGCGAAATCTGGTGCAACGAGAGCCAGGAGCGTTATGTGCTGGCCATAGCGCCGCAGTCGCTGTCCCTTTTTACTGCGTTGTGCGAGCGCGAACGCTGCCCGTTTGCTGTGGTCGGTGTGGCCACCGAGGAACGGCAACTGTTGCTGACCAATAAAGCAGCGCCGACGGATGACCCGGTCGACATGCCGATGGAGGTGTTGCTTGGCAAACCGCCCCGGATGCAACGTGATGTCCTGACCGTGCAGCGGAGTTTCCAACCGATTGACCTCACCGGTGTGGCTCTGCTGCAGGCCTGCACCAACGTGCTGGCCCATCCCACCGTGGCGTCCAAACGGTTTCTGATAACGATTGGTGACCGCACGGTGGGCGGCTTAACCCACCGCGACCAGATGGTGGGGCCGTGGCAGGTGCCGGTGGCCGATTGTGCGGTCACCCTGGCCGATTACCGGGGCTTCGCAGGGGAAGCCATGGCCATCGGCGAACGCTCACCCCTGGCCAGCGTGAACGCTCCCGCTTCGGGCCGCATGGCGGTGGCGGAGGCGATCACCAATTTGCTGGCCGCGCCCATCGATCTTGCACGCGTCAAACTCTCAGCCAACTGGATGGCTGCTTGTGGCGAGCCGGGCGAAGATGCGGCCCTGTTTGCCACTGTTCAGGCAGTGGGGCTGGAGTTGTGCCCGGCGCTGGGGATCTCCATTCCAGTCGGCAAGGACTCCTTGTCGATGCGAACCCAGTGGGTGCAGGAGGGGGCTGATGGCAGCGCTGCGGCCAGAAAGGTGACGTCCCCGGTGTCCCTGGTCGTGACGGCGTTCGCTACGCTGGCCGATGTGCGTGGAACCCTCACGCCGCAACTCGACGCCACCGAGCCCGACAGCACGCTGGTACTGGTAGACCTGGGTAGAGGCCAAAACCGCATGGGGGGAAGCATCTTGGCGCAGACGCTCGGGCAAGTCGGTAACGCAGTGCCGGACCTGGACCACCCGCAAGACCTGGTGCAGCTGGTGGCGGCAGTAAATCTCTTGCGCGCCAAGGGGCTGATACTGGCCTACCACGACCGCAGCGACGGAGGACTCTTTGCTGCCGCCTGCGAGATGGCGTTTGCCGGGCATGTGGGGGTGGCGCTGAATGTGGACCTGCTGGTGACTGAGGGTGACGGTATCAGTGACAGCCGCGCCGAACATGGCGACAGTAAAAACTGGGCTGGCCAGGTTAGTGCGCGGCGCGAGGACCTGACATTGCGCGCCCTGTTCAGCGAGGAGCTGGGCGTACTGCTGCAAGTGCGCACCGTGCAGCGTAGCGAGGTAATGCAGGTGTTGCGCGACCACGGTTTGAGCAAACACAGCCACTTCGTCGGCAAGACGCGGCCGGTCGGCGCGGCCGTCGCAGCGGGGGTGGGCGAGGTGCAGGTCTGGCGTGACGCCAAAGCGGTGTTCAGCGCCAAGCTGGCCGACCTGCACCAGGTGTGGGATAGCACCAGCTGGAAGATTTGCCAGCTACGCGACAACCCGGTTTGCGCAGATGCCGAACATGCAGCGGCTGGTGACCCGCGGGACCCGGGCTTGCACGTGCTGGTGGCAGCAGGTTTTCCGTCTACCTCTGCACCGCCACTTTGGGGCGTGACAACATCAGCCCGGCAGCCGACGGCGCAGAGGTAGACGGAAAACCTGCTGCCACCAGCACGTG
>JANOCN010000699.1:0-2581 GCA_031412185.1 Betaproteobacteria bacterium
AGAGTAGTTGCACCGCAAGCTCGGCGGCACGCTGCGGCGCAGTCCCTGGCAGCAGAAGTACGAACTCATCGCCGCCAGCACGGGCCAGCGTGTCCTGCTCGCGCATGCACTTGGCTACTCGCAGCGACATCTGCTTCAGCAACTCGTCGCCCATGGCGTGGCCGAGGCTCTCGTTGATCTGCTTGAAATGGTCCAGCCCCAAAACCATCATGGCCAAAGGCTGGCCGTCCCGTTCGGATACAACGATCCGCTGCCGACAGTGTTCCGCCAGCAGGCTGCGGTTGGGCAGACCGGTGAGCAGATCAAAATGCGACAGCCAATCTATGCGCTCGTGCGCCGCTTTCTGCTCGCTGATGTCAGCGAAAGTACAGATTTCGTTGCAAACCTTGCCCTGGGCATCGTAGGTCTGGCTGAGCTTCAGCCAGGCCGGGTATTCGCGGCCGCTCTTGTCGCGGTTCCATACTTCGCCCTGCCAGCTCCCGAGGGTCCTCAGGCTTTCGCGCAGGGTATGGCGAAAATCGGCGTCGTGCCGCCTCGATCCGAGCATCTTGGCCGCCTCCTTGCCCATCACCTCTGCCTCGGAATAGCCAGTGATATCGGTGAACGCCTGGTTCACCATGACCACCTTGCGGGTGTCTCCGAGCACCATGATGGCTTCCCTGCTCTGGGCAAACACCTGGGCTGCCAGATGGATCTGTCCATGCTGCGCCTTGCGCTGCGTGATGTCGCGTTGCGTGCCGACAAAATGCGTCAGCCGACCGTCCAGGCCAAATGCCGGGGCTATCGAAACTTCATTCCAGAACGCGCTTCCGTCCTTGCGATAGTTCAAAAGTTCACACGCGAACGGCTCGGCCAGGTCCATGGCGCGGCGCATGGCAACCATGGTTTCAGTGCTGGTGTCCCTACCTTGCAGAATGCTGCAGGAGCGTCCCAGCATATCGGCCTGGGAATAGCCGGTCATCTGTGTGAACGCCTGGTTGATGTATACCGTGAGCCGGTCGGGATCGGTGATCAGAACGCCCTGGGAAATGGCACCCAGCGCCTGTTGGCTCAGGTGCAACAGCGCTTCTGCCTCGGTCTGCTGCGCAAGGTCGAGCAGCACGTTGATGTCACCCTCTGGATTCCCGGTCGCATCAAGCTGCGACTGCGGGCCCGCTATCGCAATTGCCTGCAATGGCTGGCCGCTTCCTCGCACGGTTTCGTTTGCCTGCATCAAACTCGGCGCCCTTCGGCGCTCAATTTGCCTGCTGCCATCCGTTCGATGATCGGCAGCAAATCGTCCACAAAGTCGGCCTTGCCTACAAATCCGGTCGCTCCGAGTTCGAGCGCAGCAGCCCGATAGATCGGGCTGTTGTGCATGGAAAGGAAAACAATGTTGGGTGGGTTTGTCCAAGTCAGCATTTGCCGGGCAACATCCAGGCCATTTATCCCGGGCATGTTGATGTCCAGCAGCACCAGGTCCGGTTGCAGCTGTCGGGCCTGGTGCAATGCTTCTTCGCCATCGTAAGCCTCTCCTACGACTTCTGCCTCGGGCATCTGGCTCAGAAATTTACGCACCGAGCCCACAAAAGTGAGGTTATCGTCTACCAGCATGACCGTAAGTTTCAAGGTAAGCCTCGTCAGGTCGGCGGACAAATCGCAGCGCGGTTCATCTCAAGTGATCTCGTGTTGCCAACTGTAGTTGCCGGTGCCCAAAAAGGGAATCGGGCTTATACCTGAGCCAATTGCGGGAAACACCTGAAAGGATGCACGGCTTCTCTGCGCTTTGGGGTTTAGGCGGGGGCGCAGGCTGGCGGCACTATCAAGGCATCAATGGGTTCTGGCCGGTGTATCAAGAAACCCTGCGCGAAATCGATTCCTATTGAACGCAATTTGTCCAGTATCGCCGGCTGATCCACGAATTCGGCAACCGTCTTTACGCCCACCACTCTTGCCACATCGACAAAGCAGCGTACAGCGGCCTCATCGAGTCGGTCAGCAATTAGATCGCGGATGAACTGCCCATCAATTTTCAGGTAGTCGACTGGCAGAGTTTTCAGATAGCCAAACGATGACGCGCCAGCACCAAAGTCATCGAGTGCCACACGCACACCCACCGAACGCAGCTGCTTGATGAAGAGCGCCGCATCGGCGAGGTTGGTGACCGCAGTGGTTTCGGTAATTTCCAGGCAAAGCCTGTGGCAGATTTGCGGGCCGGCCCCGACAAGGACTTCGATTGCCCAGCGATGAAAGGCCAGGTCTCCCACAGACTGGCCCGACAGGTTGACGCTCAGCGTCTCGATCAGCGCCAAATGCGGCACCTCTGTCATCCATCGAATGGCGCGCTTTAGCACCCAGCGGTCAATACGGGAAGCCAGATGAAAACGTTCTGCGGCTGGCAGAAAGGCACCGGGCAGCACCAGCGATCCATCACTCTGGGCAATTCGCAACAGCACTTCCGCATGCAGGCCATGCGAAGTTTCGCCCAATGCCATGATGCGCTGGGCATAAAGTACAAAGCGGTCCTCGTCCAGCGCTTGTTCAATCCGTGTGGTCCACTGCATTTCGCCGTGGCGGGCCCGCATCGCGTGATCGGTGTCGA
>JANOCN010000700.1:0-2353 GCA_031412185.1 Betaproteobacteria bacterium
CAACTTCGAGCCGTGATGGCTGCCCTGACAACAACCTTGGCCTTGAGCCTCAGCGGTTGCGGCTACAACACCTTTCAAACCACCGACGAGCGGGTCAAGGCGAGTTGGTCGGAGGTCGTAAACCAGTACCAGCGCCGGGCCGACCTGGTACCGAATCTCGTCGCCACGGTCAAGGGCGAGGCGAAGTTCGAACAGGACACGCTGACGAAGGTGATCGAAGCACGCTCCAAGGCTACATCGATCCAGGCCACACCCGCGCTGATCAACGACCCGGCGGCGTTCCAGAAATTCCAGGCCGCGCAGGGGGAACTGACAGGCGCGTTGTCGCGCCTGATGGTGGTGTCGGAGAACTACCCGAATCTGCGCGCCAACCAGGGCTTCCGGGACCTGTCGGCGCAGCTGGAGGGGACCGAGAACCGGATCACGGCGGCGCGCAACGGCTACATACAGTCCGTGCAGGGCTACAACGTGGCGGTGCGATCCTTTCCCTCCAATTTGACCGCCATGGTCATGGGCTACAAGGAAAAACCGAGCTTCGCGGTCGAGAACGAAAAGCAGATATCCCGGCCACCAAGCGTCAGTTTTGACGCCGCGCCTGCGCTGCCCCAAGGTGCTGCATCGGGTGTCGCCAAGTGACCACACCATATGGTGCCAGCGGGGTGGTGCGCTCACTGCTGCTCACATTTGCGCTTTTGGGCGGGCTGTTTGTTTCCGCGCAAGTTGCCGTTCCGCCGTTGACCGGGCGTATCACCGACCAGACCGGTACGCTGACTGCCGAGCAGAAGGCCACGCTGGATCAAACCCTGACGGCGTTCGAAACGCGCAAGGGCAGCCAGCTAGCCGTACTGATGGTCGCGACCACGGCGCCTGAAGCCATCGAGCAATATGCGTTGCGCGTGGCAGAGCAATGGAAGCTCGGACGCAAAAAAATCGATGACGGTGCCATCCTGGTGGTTGCCAAGGACGACCGGGCGCTGCGCATTGAGGTCGGATACGGTCTGGAGGGGGCGCTCAGCGACCTGACCAGCAAACGCATCATCAACGAGACCATACTGCCGCGCTTCAAGAGCCAGGACTTCCATGGTGGCATCACGGCCGGGGTCGAGCAAATCATCCGCGTGATCGACGGTGAGCCCCTGCCTACCGCGGGCGCAAAGCGTACCGCAGGCGTCGGAGATCTCGGTAGCCTGGGGCAGTACGTGCCGATCCTGTTTGTTCTCGCGGTGGTAGGAGGGGGCGTGCTGCGCGCCGCGTTGGGCAAAGTGCCTGGTGCGGTGGTCACCGGCGGTGCAGTTGGGCTGCTGGCCTGGTTGGTTGCTGGTGCCGTATCCATAGCCCTGGTTGCAGGCGTGATCGCGCTGATTTTCACTCTGCTGGGAGCCGGCATGGGCGGGCGTGGAATGGGCGGCTATTACGGCGTCATGGGACGGGGAGGGGGTCGAGGCGGTTTTGTGGGCGGGGGGTTCAGTGGTGGCGGTGGCGGCTTCGGTGGCGGCGGTGCGTCGGGCAGGTGGTAGACATGAACATCCAACGCATCGTAAAACACTTGCTGGCGACTCAGGGGCAGATCAGGCGCGCCTTTCCGCGCAGCACACTGGCCGATATCGAACGAGTGATCAAGGCCAGCGAGTCCGAACATACGGGTGAAATCCGTTTCGTGGTCGAAGGCGGACTCGACGGGTTCCCGCTGTTCCGGGACCAGTCGGCAAGAGAACGCGCGCTCGATCTGTTCTCGCAGTTGCGGGTGTGGGATACGCAGGACAACAGTGGGTTGCTGATCTATCTGCTGCTGGCCGATCGGGCGGTGGAGATTGTTGCTGACCGCGGAATCAGCGCAAAGGTGGGCCCGCACGAATGGAACAAGATTTGCCGCGAGATGGAAATGGCGTTCAAGAAATCAAAATATGCAGTCGGCGTCATTGGTGGCGTGCAGGCCGTGACGCAGCACCTGGTGAAGCATTTCCCGGCTGACGGTCGCAGCGGGAATGAACTGCCGGACAAGCCGCTGATTCTCTGAGGCCAGTCAAATCTTTGAACACAGGGGCATGGTCATGAAAGAAATCCGATTCAAGTGGTGGATCACCGTCGCGCAGATCGGCTTGCTCGCTGGAGCCGTGTCGGCCTTCTCCGCGACTGGCAAGGTTTACGTTGCCGATGAGAAGGCCAACACCATCAGCGTCATCGACGCAGTATCCTTCAAGCGCATCAGCAGCATCCCGGTGGGTCAAAGCCCGCACAACGTCCAGGTTGCGCCGGATGGCAAGCTGGTATGGGTCACCAACAACGGCGAGCCCGGCAAGGCGGCTGGTAAGCTGCCGCAAGAAGCAATGCCAAAGGCGGGGCATGGGGCGAT
>JANOCN010000701.1:0-3073 GCA_031412185.1 Betaproteobacteria bacterium
CCCGGACGTCTGACGGGTCGATGTTGATCTCGATCTGGTCGTCCACTTCGGGGTAGACAAACACCGACGCGAACGAGGTATGGCGACCCCCTGCGGAGTCAAACGGCGACTTGCGCACCAACCGGTGCACACCGGTCTCGGTGCGCAACAGGCCAAACGCGTATTCACCTTCGAGTTTGATGGTGGCGCTCTTGATGCCGGCCACGTCACCCGCCGACTCCTCCATGATCTCGGTCTTGAAACCCTTGCGTTCGGCGTAGCGCAGGTACTGGCGCAACAACATGCTGGCCCAGTCGCAGGCTTCGGTACCACCGGCACCCGACTGGATGTCGACAAAACAGTTCAGCGGGTCGGCCGGGTTGTTGAACATGCGCCGGAATTCGAGCTGCTCTATCTCGGCCGCCAGCTTGGCGGTCTCTTTCTCGATATGCAGCAGGCCGTCGGTATCGCCTTCGTCCTTGCTCATAGCGAAGAGCTCGGAGTTGTCGGCTAGCTCAGTGCCGAGCCGGGTCAACGAGACCACTACACCGTCGAGCAGCTTCTTCTCGCGCCCGAGTTCCTGGGCGCGTTTGGGGTCGTTCCAGACGGTGGGGTCTTCGAGCGAGGCGTTAACGGTCCTCAGGCGCTCCGATTTGGCATCGAAGTCAAAGATACCTCCGTAAATCTTCCGTACGCACGCTCAGTGTCGAGAGTTGGGTGCCGATCTGGTTGATGTGTTCTGCGTCCATGGGGAATCCTGTCTTGTAAGTTGGTAATCGGCTAACCCGCGATTCTAATTCTGGCGCGATCAACCCAAAAAGTCCTCCAGCAGGCGGGCGAGCTGCTCAGGCTGGTCGTGGTGCAGCATGTGGCCTGCATCCTGTACCACCGCAACGCGGCAGTCGGGCACTGACTGGAGCCGTTCGTGGTACTGCTGCAGCGAGAACTTGCCCTTCCACCAGATCGACAGCGAGTCGTCGCTGGCTTCCACCGCCAGCAGCGGCGCGCTGATACAGCGGTAGATCTCCAGCAGTTCGTCCACCCGCATCAAATGGGCGTTGCTGAGCTTGTGTGCCGGGTCGCCGAGTATTTCCCAACGCCCGGCGCTGTTCTCGCTGGCCCAATGCGCGGCCAGCCAATGGGCCTTGTCCATCCCGGCTGCGTCGCGTGCCAGTCGCGGGTTGGTCTTGGCCAGTCGCCGCGCGACACCGGCAACACTGTCGTAGCTTTGCAGCGCGAACCCGCCGCGTCCGAACTTTTTCAGCTCGTCCATCCATTTGGCGTAACGCTGGGGTGCCTGGCCAGGGTACGACGGCGGCCCGCCAAATCCCTCCAGGTTCACCAGGCGACGTATGCGCGCAGGGCGCACACCGGCGTAGTACATCACCACATTGCCCCCCATGCTGTGCCCGACCAGGTCCACCGGCTGGCCGGGTGCATAGTGGTCGAGCAGGAAGTCGAGGTCGGCCATGTAGTCGGCAAACCAGTAGTTGTCTACGGCAGCGCCAGTGGTCAGGCCGTAACCACGCCAGTCGGGCGCAATCACATGGCGCCCCTGCAGGAAAGCGTCGGACAGTGCGTCCACCACGAACTGGTAGGAAGCGGCTACATCCATCCAGCCATGCACCATCACCAGCGGGGCCATGCCGGGCGTGGCTTGGCCCCAGGTCCACACGTGGTAGTTGAGGTTGCGAACCGGCACGAACTCGCTGCGTGAGCTTCTTTTGACTTGGTACATTACCCAATCATAAGGAGACTGTCTGAGGTACGCAGTCAACTGAAGGACAGAAGATGAAGCGCCATGAACATGTATCTGAGACGCCGGCGACGCGGTTCCTGCGTGCGCACAAGGTGGCATTTACCGAACATGTGGTCGACTACCAGGAGCATGGCGGCGCGTTGCACAGCGCGCAAGTGCTGGGTATCGACCCCTTCTGCGTGGTCAAGACGCTGGTGATGCAGGACGAACACAGGCGCCCGTTGCTGGTGCTTATGCATGGCAACCGCAAGGTCAGCACGCGCAGCCTGGCGCGGCAGATTGCCGTCAAGTCGGTCGAGCCATGCCCGCCCGAAGTCGCCAACCGGCACAGTGGCTATCTGGTGGGCGGAACTTCGCCTTTTGCCACCCGCAAGGCGATGCCCGTGTACTTCGAGCAGACCATCACCGATCTGCCGCGTCTGCTGATCAATGGCGGGCGGCGCGGTTATCTGGTCGAGCTCGAGCCTGCCTTGTGTTTGCGTTTGCTGGCTGCAAAACCGGTGCAGTGCGCGCTGGCAGAATAGGCCGGTGGTAGCTGCACGCAAGTTGTGGCACCGGAGACCTCGATGCAAACATTCAAAGACTTTTTCCCGCTACTCGCGGCGTTGGCGGCTTACCTGGTCGGTTCGCTGTCGTTTGCCGTCATCGTAAGCCGATGTATGGGCTTGAACGACCCGCGCACCTATGGCAGCAAGAACCCGGGTGCCACCAATGTGCTGCGCTCCGGCAGCAAGCCGGCAGCGGTGGTGACGCTGCTGCTGGACGCGGCCAAAGGCTGGCTGCCGGTGGCGCTGGTGCGCTGGTACGGCAAACCCTACGGCCTGGAAGATGGCACGCTGGCAATGGTGGGCCTGGCGGCGTTTGCCGGGCATCTGTTCCCGGTGTTTTTCCGCTTTCAGGGTGGCAAAGGTGTGGCGACCGCGCTGGGGGTATTGCTGGGCATTGACTGGATATTGGGCCTGGCCACCGCCGCCACCTGGTTGATCGTGGCCTGGTTCACCCGCTATTCTTCGCTGGCGTCGCTGGTGGCAGCGCTGTTTGCGCCGGTGTACTACGTATTTGGTGATAGCGTGGCCTGGTATACCGAAAAGAGCATTCTGCTGGCCATTGCCGTCATGGCGCTGCTGCTGGTGTGGCGCCATGCACTGAACATCAGCCGCCTGGTCAAAGGCACGGAGTCGCGGCTAGGCATAAAAAAAGAATGACTGCTAGACGCGCCTCAACCAGCCGTTTAGCGGCTTACAGTCTCTCTGCGGCGTAGGCACCGAGCTGCAGCACCAGATGGTGGTTCAGCCGTACCCGCACCGACGACGCTGCCAGCGACGAGCGAATTTG
>JANOCN010000702.1:0-1554 GCA_031412185.1 Betaproteobacteria bacterium
GTTGCCCGTGGCGCGGCCGGCCACACCGCGCACCACGCGCACACCGGCACTACCGACGCGGTGATCGACATCGAACATGTGCGCTTGATCCTGCTCGACACCAACCATCCGGCGGGCGATTTTGAAGGCAGCATTGGCACTGCCCAACTGCAGTGGCTGGAGCAGCGTCTGGCCGAAGTGGACGCACAGCCTGGCCGGCTGGCCCTATTGGCCAGCCACCACGGCTCGGTGTCGCTTACCAATACACGCGGTGCCGACCCCACGCGCCAACATGCCGATGCATTGACCGCCGTGGCGCACCGCCACCCCTGCGTCGTAGCCTGGCTGGTTGGGCACCGCCACTTGCACCGCATTACACCGCACCCTGGCGCGAGCGGCGGCTTCTGGGAAATCACCACCGGCTCTGTGATCGACTGGCCGACCCAGACCCGCGCGGTCGAACTGGTCCGGCACGCGGATGGCCAACTGGAGATTGTCTGTACCTTGCAGGACCACCAGGCACCGTCGGGCAGCCTGGCCCAGCTACACCACAGTCTGGCGCGGCGATTTGCGGGCGGTCTGTGTGGCGAACTGCAGGGTCGCCCAGAGGATGGCAACGTGCGCTTGTTGCGAGGAAATATTCAAGGTTCCGCGGCGCGGTAGTGCGCGCCTCCTGCGGCTTCGGGGTCGGTACCGGCCATGGAGCCAGTCCCAGCTGCCCCGATATACAAACGGACCTGAGCAGCAAAGGACGCAACGTCGATCGGTTTGGCAATATAGCCATCGCAACCTGCGGCCCGCATTCTAGCCTCGTCGCCCTTCATGGCGTAGGCCGTGAAAGCCAGCACGACGATATGCCGCGTAGTTGGGTCGGCCTTCAGGCAGCGGGTCAATTCCAGGCCGTCCATGCCAGGCATCTGGATGTCCATCAATACCAGGTCGGGCCGGAACGCAGCGATTTGCTGGGTGGCGCTGCTGGCGTCGGCGGCCGACGCTACCGCGAAAGCGCCTAACTTCAGCACGAACGCCGCCAGTTCGACGTTTATCGGGTTGTCGTCAACGATCAGGACGCGTGGCTCAGGCATTCGGCGTCCGCAAGGTGGTGGGGCCGTGCGCCGTGCGCTTCATCGGTTCCGTGAATCCGGTTCAGCACCAGATGGAAAACGCTGCCCACGCCCGGCGTGCTGCGTACGCCGACGCTGCCGCGCTGCGCCTGCACCAGATGGCGCGTGAGGGCCAGACCCAGCCCGGCCCCCTGATGCCGCTTGGCGTAGCCCGCGTCGAGCTGCTGGTACTCGGTGAACAGGCGCGGAAGGTCGGACGACGCGATGCCGATCCCGGTGTCTTCGACCTCAAGCCGGAAGTGGGCTGTGCCCTGGGCAAAAGCGCGCACCGTTATCCGGCCGCCCTCGGGCGTGAACTTGATGGCGTTGGACAGGTAGTTGTAGAGTACTTGTTTCAGCCGCACCGGGTCGAGTACCAGGTCGACCAGCCAAGGCTCGACGTCAGTGATCACGTGAAGGCGATTGCGCTCGATTTCGGCGTGCAGAATTTCGATGACTTCTGCCACAACCA
>JANOCN010000703.1:0-2168 GCA_031412185.1 Betaproteobacteria bacterium
CGACAAAGCCATTGACGTGATTGATGAGGCCGGCGCGGCCCAGCGTATCTTGCCGGTGTCCAAACGCAAAAAGACAATTACCAAAGCCGAGGTCGAGGAGATCGTGGCCAAAATCGCGCGTATTCCCCCTGCCAATGTGTCGAACGACGACCGAGGCAAACTCCGAACGCTGGAGCGTGACCTGAAGAGCGTCGTGTTTGGCCAGGACAAAGCACTGGATGTACTGGCCTCCGCGGTGAAGATGGCCCGTTCCGGGCTGGGCAGAGATGACAAACCGATTGGTTCGTTCCTGTTCAGCGGTCCCACCGGCGTTGGAAAGACCGAAGCCGCCAAGCAGCTTGCCTACATCATGGGCATCGACCTGATCCGTTTTGACATGAGCGAATACATGGAGCGCCATGCGGTAAGCCGCCTGATCGGTGCGCCACCCGGTTATGTCGGTTTCGACCAGGGTGGATTGCTGACCGAGGCAGTGACCAAGAAACCGCATTGTGTGTTGTTGCTGGATGAAATCGAAAAGGCGCACCCTGACATCTTCAACGTACTGTTGCAGGTGATGGACCACGGCACCCTGACCGACAACAACGGGCGCAAGGCGGATTTCCGCAATGTGATCATTGTCATGACGACCAATGCAGGCGCGGAAGCCATGAACAAGGCGGTGATTGGTTTCACCACCAAACACGAAGTCGGCGACGAGATGGCCGATATCAAGCGCCTGTTTACACCCGAGTTCCGCAATCGGCTCGACGCCACCGTAAGCTTCAAGTCGCTCGACGAAAACGTGATTCTGCGGGTGGTGGACAAGTTCCTGCTGCAGTTGGAGACCCAGTTGGCAGAGAAGAAAGTCGACGTCACGTTTACCGACAAGCTGCGCAAACATCTCGGCAAGAAGGGATTCGACCCGTTGATGGGCGCGCGTCCGATGCAGCGCCTGATTCAGGACACTATCCGCCGTGCGTTGGCAGACGAGTTGTTGTTCGGCCGCTTGACCGAGGGTGGTCGCCTGACGGTCGACATCGACGACACGGATGAAGCCAAACCCGAGGTGCTGCTCGACATCGCGCCGTTGCCCAAGAAAGAAGGCAAGGCCAAGCCCGAAGAGGCAGCGGTCGGATAGGGAAGCACTGAACAAGTCCGCGCCGTGCGCGGCGTGGCTGGGTTCGAACCAAAACGGGCCCTTTGCCCACCAACCCACTTGCGTGTGCCTTCGGGAACACGACGCGCGGTGTTGGCGGACAAATCATCGCGTTTTGGATTCGAACGCGCATGGCGGGGACTTGCTCAGTGCTTCCTTAACGGCCAAACTGGGCGCGCAGCGTTTCCATACGCGCCCGGTTTGCGCCAAAATCCTTGCGGCCTAGTCGGCTGGCTGAGCGTAGTTGAATTACAGCGGCCGGTTTGTCGAGCCAGAACTCTACGTCGTCGGTAAACCGCAGCCAGCGTGTGCTGCACTGCGCGTAGAGGTAATCCGGGCGACTCTCGACAATGGATGTGCCGGTTTGTTTGGCCAGCAAACCAGCTAAACGCTGCATTGCGGCAGCGCTGTCCCCCTGAAACTTTAGCGGCTCAATCGCGGCGTAAGACTGCTGGGGGTGCCCGGGGAAAAGGCCAGCCTGGCTGGAAACACTGTTGGGATTTTTGGAAGGCGGCTTCAGTCGGCCATTGGTGACGCCCAGATGGTTGGGGGCGGGGCCTGCGAGAAAGCCGAGTCGGCCCGCACCAAACACTGCAGCGGCGACTACACCCGCAACCACAACTACCCATGGGAGAATTCTCATACGCTCGCACTGCAAGATCTGACGCCGCCGGGCTGCGTCTTGTACGGCTAGGATACAGGAACACATGATTCAGCGCGCAATGTTTACAAGGATGAGGTCGGTATGTGTGCGCGAATGACGGTTTTCAACCAGGCCCGGCTCGCTTGGCTGTTGTTCTGTCTGCTGCTGGGCGGGTGCGCTTCCGTGCCGACACCAATGCCACGGGTCGAGGTTGTTCCCGAATCCGTGCCGGTGGCCAAACGCCTGCCTCGTGTGGGGCTGGTTCTGGGCGGTGGCGCTGCGCGCGGGTTTGCGCATGTGGGCGTTATCCAGGTGCTGGAGGAGGCCGGTATCCGGCTGGACCTGGTAGTGGGGACGTCGGCGGGCAGCCTGGTCGCCGCGATGTAT
>JANOCN010000704.1:0-3097 GCA_031412185.1 Betaproteobacteria bacterium
ACCGAGCGGATGGCCCAAAGCGATGGCACCGCCCATGGGATTGACCTTGCGCGGGTCGAGCTGGAGGGTGTTGATGACAGCCAGCGACTGCGCGGCAAACGCTTCGTTGAGCTCGAACCAGTCGATATCGTCCTGCTTGAGCCCTGCGTAACGCAGTGCTGCAGGAATAGCCTCTATCGGGCCGATACCCATGATATGCGGCGGCACCCCTTTGCTCGCAAAACTCACAAAACGCGCGAGCGGCGCGAGGCCAAATTGTTTGACGGCTTTTTCGCTGGCCAGGACCAGCGCCCCGGCACCGTCCGACGTCTGCGAGCTGTTACCCGCAGTGACCGAACCGCGGGCCGCAAAAACGGCCTTGAGTCTGGACAGGCCTTCCATCGACGTATCGGGGCGCGCGCCTTCATCCAGGCTGACTGTGCGCCGGGCCAGCGCCACGTCGCCGGTCGACAAGTCGGGGGTGCGTTCCGTCACTTCGACGGGGGTAATCTCCGCGCTGAAGTCGCCAGCTTTCATTGCCGCAACAGCCTTGGCGTGCGACTGGACCGCAAACTCGTCTTGCTTCTCCCGGCTCACCTTCCACTGGTTCGCGACCTTTTCGGCGGTCAGGCCCATGCCATAGGCGATGCCGACGTTTTCATCGTGTTCGAACATCAGCGGCGACAGCGACGGCGAGTTCCCCATCATCGGCACCATGCTCATGCTTTCGGTGCCGGCGGCCAGCATCACATCCGCTTCACCCACCCGTATGCGGTCGGCTGCCATCTGGATCGCACTGAGCCCCGAGGCACAAAACCGGTTCACCGTGATACCCCCGACGCTGTGCGGCAAGCCCGCGAGTACGGCACCGATACGCGCTATGTTCAGGCCTTGCGGGCCTTCGGTAATCGCGCAGCCGCAGATCAGGTCTTCGATGGCAGCGGGGTCCAGCGTAGGCACTTGCGCCAGCGCGCCCTGGATCGCCTTGACCAGCAAATCATCCGGCCGCATGGCGCGGAAGAAGCCGCGGTGCGAGCGGCCAATCGGTGTGCGTGTAGCGGCAACGATGTAGGCTTCGGTAAGTTGTTTCATCGGATGTCTTTCGGGCGTTCAGTTGCGCACCGGCTTGCCGGTGGCCATCATGCCCATGATGCGTTCCTGGGTCTGGGGGTGGGTCACCAGCGAACAGAATGCCTTGCGCTCCAGCGCCATCAGGTATTCCTCGGTGACCAGGGTCCCGGCGTCAATGTCGCCACCGCAAACCACTTCGGCGATCAGGCTGGCAATATGAAAATCATGCGCGCTGACAAAACCGCCGTCGCGCATATTGACGAGTGAACCCTTGATGGTGGCCACGCCACTGCGGCCTGCCACCGCGAAAGGCCGACGCTGCGGTGCACGGTAACCCGAGGCATACATCGCGCGGGCCTGCGTAATCGCCACAAACAGCAACTCGTCCTTGTGCGGCACGATCACATCGCTTTGCAGCAGATAACCCAGCTGGCGCGACTCGATGGCGCTGGTACCCACCTTGGCCATGGCCGCCGCAGTAAACCCTTCGGTCAGGAACGGCAGCAGATCCTTGTTGGTGGAAGTAGACGTGGATGCGGCCGCATTCTCTGCGGCGCGACGCGCAATGTAGGCTAGGCCACCGGCCCCCGGCACCAGCCCCACGCCCACCTCCACCAGCCCGATGTAACTCTCCATCGCGGCCACACGTTTGGCGCTGTACACCGCCAGCTCGCAGCCGCCCCCCAGTGCCAGCCCGCGAATGGCCGATACGGTGGGCACACTGGCGTAGCGCAAGCGCAGCATCGCGTTTTGCAGTTCGTGTTCGGCACCGTCGATGGCCGAGACACCGGCCACCATGAAAGCCGGCAACATCGCCTGCAGGTCCGCGCCGACCGAAAACATCTCGTCGGGCGACCACATCACCAGGCCTTCATATTCCCGTTCGGCCAGGTCCACAGCGCGCACCAGGCCTTCGGCCACATCCGGGCTGATGGCATGCATCTTGGTTTTGATACTGGCAATCAATACTGCGTCGTCCAGCGTCCACAGCCGGATCGCATCGTCCTCAAACAGCGTGGTACCAGCCGTTTCTGCCTTGGGTGCATCGGCACCCAGCACATCTTCGCGGAAGTGTTGCCGCGAATAAACGGGCAGGCTGCGCCGTGCGACAAACCGGCCCTCCGACGCACTCCAGGAGCCCGCTGGGGTGTGTACGCCACTGGCCTGCGCCACCGGCCCGCTGAACACCCAGGCGGGCAGCGGTGCCTTGCACAAGGCCCGCCCGGCGTCGATATCCTCCTGGATCATCGTCGCTACCTGCTGCCACCCGGCTTGTTGCCACAACTCAAACGGACCCTGCTGCAAACCGAAGCCCCAGCGCATGGCCAAATCCACATCCCGCGCGGTCTCCGCCACCGTGTGCAGGTGCACCGCTGCATAGTGGAACTGGTCGCGCAAGATGGCCCACAGAAAACGTGGCTCGGCACCTTCGGCATTGCGCAGCAGCTGAAGCCGCTCCCCGGCCGGCTTCTTGAGCATGCGGCCCACCACCTCGTTGGCCTTGGCACCGCTGGCTACGTAGTCGCCCTGGCCTTCGGCGGCGGCGGCATCAAAACGCATAATGTCGCGGCCCACCTTCTTGTAGAAGCCGGCGCCGGTTTTCTGGCCAAGGTTGCCCATGCCCATGAGTTTGGCCAGCACCGGCGGGGTGGCAAAGTCGCCGTAGAACGGGTCGGTCTCCAGGCTCAGGTTGTCCTGCAGCGTCTTGATGACGTGGGCCATGGTGTCCAAGCCCACCACATCGGCGGTGCGGAACGTGCCCGAACTCGCGCGGCCCAGTTTCTTGCCAGTCAGGTCGTCCACCACGTCGTAGGAGAGGCCGAAGTTCTCCACCTGTTTCATCGTCGCCAACATGCCTGCGATGCCGATGCGGTTGGCGATGAAGTTGGGCGTGTCGTGGGCCCGCACCACCCCTTTGCCCAGGGCGCTGGTGACAAACGCCTCCAGATCGTCGAGCACCGACACCTGCGTGGTGGGGGTGTTGATCAGCTCGACCAGCGCCATGTAACGCGGCGGGTTGAAGAAGTGGATGCCGCAAAAACGCGGC
>JANOCN010000705.1:0-2705 GCA_031412185.1 Betaproteobacteria bacterium
TGATCCGCTTCGACAACCGCTTGTCACTGGGCGGGCGTCCGGTGGCGCACGACAGAATAACGATTGCCTCGGTGTTGTTCAAGGGCCTCAACGAAAAGCGCCTGCTGGACCGCCCCAGTACCATCTACAGCCTGTACCAGACCGAGTTTGGAATCACTGTTTTGCGCGCCCAGGAACGCTCGCGGGCTGCTGCCGCAGACCGCGTGACGGCGCGGGTGCTGGGCGTTGCCATCGGGCTGCCGGTGCTGGAGGTGCACCGGCTGGCACTGACCTTTGGCGACAAACCGGTGGAGTACCGCGTCTCCACCATCAACACCCAGCTGCATGACTACGTGAGTGTGTTGTCAAAAAAATTGTGACGCCGCACGGCGCGGCGTCGGCGTTCAGGAAAATGAGCGCCAGCCCCACCAGATGCGGGTTGCAGTGGTGATGGCGCACAAGGCAGCAAACACGCTTGCCAGCACCGCGAAGTGCTGCGGCCACAGGCACATCGCCATGAAGAAAGCCAGCGTCTCGGTGGCTTCGGTGAGACCACCCAGGAAGTAGAACGATTTGCCCGGATACGCCAGGTTGCTGATGCCGCGTTTGGCCGCGAGCACGGCAAACGCCAGAAAGCTTGACATGGTGCCAACAAATGCAGCCAGCAGCAGCGCCGCTGCAAGCGCGTTGCGCGCTGGATCAGTGAACGCAAATGCCAGCGGAATGCTGGCATAAAACAGAAAATCCAGCGCAATGTCCAGAAAACCTCCGGCGTCGGTGGTTTGGGTCTGGCGGGCGGCGGCACCGTCCAGCGCATCACACAAGCGCGACAGCAAAATGCCGGCGGCACCGGCGAGAAACAAACCGTTGGCGATCAGCAGCGCCGCCACCAGCCCCAGCGCAAACCCGAGCAAGGTGAGTTGGTTGGCACCGATACCGCTGCGTACCAGCACCCGTGCCAGCGCGTCGACTGCCGGTTTGATCAGCGCGGCCGCACGGCGGTCAAACATGGCCAGTGTTCCCATGCGGTGCGTCGGTAACTGGGTCGAGCCGGGTCACGTGGGTTATGTCGGCGATGTCGGCGTCGTCATGGGTCACCATGAGTACCGGAATCTGCCGTTTTCTTACCAGCTCGAACACAAATTGGCGCATGCGTACACGCAGCGCGGTATCGAGTTTGGAGAAGGGTTCGTCCAGCAGCAACGCCTGCGGCTCAGCCAGCAGCGCACGCATCAGGGCCACGCGGGCACGCTGGCCACCCGATAGTGTGGCCGGATCGCTCTGCGCAAAAGCAACCATGTCGAGGTCGGCCAGGCCCTGCGTGACGCGCGCCCTGCGCTGCGCGTCATTGCCAGGCGGCACGGCAAACAGCAGGTTCTCGGCGACCGTCATGTGGGCAAACAACAGATCGTCTTGAAACAGGATGCCGATACGCCGTTGCTCGGTAGGCAGCAGGTCTACCCGCCGACCCGCCAGCAGCACCGAGCCCTCGAATACAAGACCTGCCGGCAGCGTGCCGCAGATGGCAGCCAGCAGGCTCGATTTGCCCGAACCACTGGCACCCATCACGGTATGCACCAACCCTGGGTCAACCGTGAGGCTAAGGTTGCGCACCAGGGTAGACCGGGTGCTGGCAAGCCGGGCTACATGTAGTTGCAAGGTCATGGTGGTCGGTTGCGGAGACGGTCGAAGTGAGCGGGGATAATACGTGGCGAGTATCCGGGCGGCTCCCGCTGCCCGTCTATTGCCAGCATTTTGAAGGAATCCATATGAAACGAGAGTTGGCCATCGCGTTGGTGTTGCTGGGTTCGGCGGCATTCGCGCAGACCACGGCAACCAAGAAGGAATTGGTGGCGAAAGTCCTGCAGGTGCAGCAGCCCGGCATCGAAGCACTGGGGCGCGCCCTGGCAGAACAGCCCGCCGCGATCCTTATGCAACGCGCGGGCAGTGTGATGCAGACCCGTACCCCGCCCGACAAACGCGAGGCGATTGCCCGCGATATCCAGGCTGACGTCAAGAAGTATGCTGACGACGTCATGCCCCTCATGCGCGAGCGTTCCGCCAAACTTGCTCCCAGCACCATCGGTACATTGCTGGACGAACGTTTCACCGAGGACGAACTCAGGCAACTTATCGCCATCCTCGAATCGCCGGTGAACCGCAAGTTCCAGCAAATGGGCGGCGAGATGCAAAAAGCGCTGTCCGACAAACTGGTGGCCGAAACCAAAGGTCTGATGGAGCCCAAGATCAAGGCGCTGGAGCTGTCGATCAGTGCGCGGCTGGGTTTGCCCAACGAGACACCTGCGCCTGGCGCTGGCGCTACCCGCCCACCCGCAAGGCCTGCCAGCAATTAGGGGCGATTGACTCTGCAGGTGCGTCCGCGGCTCCCGTTGTACGCATACGTTTGTACAAGCCGAGGGCGCCGGGGTGGGTGGCTGCGCTCATGTCACCCGTGGTGGCCTATGGCCACCAACTCCTTCTCTACTTCGCTCCGCCGCCACCCGCCCCAACGTCCTCGGCAGCGAGCATGGTTGGTTTGCCGGAGCAAAAAGACCGCGTGCCCGCCATGCTCGCAGATCAGGTCGGCGTGGCGCTCGGCGCAGTGAGGTAGAGAAGCAACTGTGTTCAAAATCAAGCTGCTTTTGCAATATTTTCATGCTTCATGTCCTGTGCATATGTCTGGCTAAAGGCCCGTCCTGAGCGCACGACTGCGTTCATGATGACCA
>JANOCN010000706.1:0-2381 GCA_031412185.1 Betaproteobacteria bacterium
TCCACCTGGAGAATGTCAAGCTCGCCTTCGACGAGCTTCAGCAGATGCTCATGGCGGTGCTTCACCTCGACCATCTCGAGCACTTCCTGCTTTTGCTCGAGCTTGAGCGGATGGTGCGCGGCAATGGTGTCGGCCAGGCGACCGGCATCGTCAATGCTCGAAATCGAGGTCAGAATTTCAGGGGGGATTTTCTTGTTGAGTTTGACGTAGTGGTCAAACTGCTGCATCACCGCGCGGCGCAGGGCCTCGATTTCGCTGGTCTTGTCAGCGGGCACAACCGGCGCTGGCTGCACCGGCGTGACGTTGGCGCTGAAATGCAGCTCGCCTTCTTCGATGCGGTTGACCTTGGCGCGTTGCTGGCCCTCGACCAGTACCTTGACCGTGCCATCCGGCAACTTGAGCATTTGCAGGATGGTGGCAACGCAACCGACCTGGAACATGTCTTCGACCGAGGGTTCATCCTTGGCGGCGGCCTTCTGGGCCACCAGCATGATGCGGCGCTCGGCCTCCATCGCGGCCTCCAGCGCCTTGATGCTTTTGGGCCGGCCCACAAACAGCGGAATCACCATGTGTGGAAACACCACCACGTCGCGCAGCGGCAGCAGCGGCAGATCGATGGGACTGGAGGGCAAAGTGGTTTGTGCGGACATATCAACCCTTAAGGTAAGCCTTGAAACAAAGCCCGGAAAAAACGTCTGCCGGGTCGGCTTTCATGCGGTGCGAAAAATCAGGCCAATTCAATATGGGAGCCGGGCGCCCCTTTTCAAGTCATTCGCAAGCAGTTCACTGCCGCTCACGACCGACCAGCCGAGCCGGTATCTGAAGCCGCCTTCACGCCTGTTTGGCCGCTTCCCGGTACACCAGAAGCGGCGCCTTGTTCTCTTCGATGGTGGACTCATCGACCACCACTTTCTCGACATTGCTCGCATTGGGGAGATCGAACATGGTGTCAATCAGCGACTGCTCAAGAATGGAGCGCAGGCCGCGGGCGCCGGTTTTTCGGGCCAGCGCCTTGCGGGCGATGGCTTTTAGCGCCGAAGGCCGGATTTCCAGGTCCACGCCCTCCATCGCGAGAAGTTTGCTGAACTGCTTGACCACGGCGTTTTTGGGTTCGGTGAGGATCTGCACCAACGCATCTTCGGTTAGCTCGGCCAGAGTGGCGACCACCGGCATCCGGCCCACCAGTTCAGGAATCAGGCCAAATTTGATCAGGTCTTCGGGCTCGACATCCTTGAACGATTCGGTCAGGCTACGGGCTTTTTTGCTTTTGACCGCAGCGCCAAACCCGATGCCCGACGACTCGGTGCGGTTTTCAATCACCTTCTCCAGACCCGAGAACGCACCGCCACAGATAAACAGGATGTTGGTGGTGTCCACCTGGAGAAAGTCCTGATTCGGGTGTTTGCGCCCGCCCTGCGGCGGTACCGAGGCCATGGTGCCCTCAATCAATTTGAGCAGCGCCTGCTGCACGCCTTCGCCAGACACGTCCCGCGTGATCGAGGGGTTGTCGGACTTGCGCGAAATCTTGTCGATCTCGTCGATGTAGACAATGCCCTGCTGCGCGCGCTCAACCTCGTAGTTGCAGCTTTGCAGCAACTTCTGGATGATGTTCTCGACGTCCTCACCCACATAACCGGCCTCGGTCAGTGTGGTGGCATCGGCCATGACAAACGGCACGTTCAGGGTGCGCGCGAGGGTCTGCGCCAGCAACGTCTTGCCGGAGCCGGTGGGGCCAATCAGCAAGATGTTGCTTTTCGTCAGTTCGACATCGTCCTTCTTGGCCTTTTCCTTGTGCCGCAAACGCTTGTAGTGGTTGTACACCGCCACCGCCAAAGTCCGCTTGGCCGGCTCCTGGCCGATGACATAGCCGTCCAGCGTGGCCTTGATCTCAAGAGGGGTGGGCAGGTCGCCCCGGGTCTCGCGGACATCATCGCCGGCAGGCAACTCATCGCGGATGATCTCGTTGCAAAGATCGATGCACTCATCACAAATGAAAACGGAAGGCCCTGCAATCAACTTCTTCACTTCATGCTGGCTTTTGCCGCAGAAGGAGCAGTAGAGGGTTTTTTCGCTGGTGGAGCCTTTTTTTTCGGCCATGGATTTGGTGCCTTGTGGAGCCCGGAGGGGGTGTGGCTCAATGATAACCAAATAAACCTTGCCCCCGCGCCCGGCTGCCAGCGAGGCCGGCCTTTTTGTCGGGGACGGTTTGGCAAGAAAAAACGGCGTCTTCCGTGAAAGAAAACGCCCTACTCGCGCTGCGGTCGGGCCGCCCGATTGGGGGCCAGGACAGCCTCAGGGCCGCTTGGCAATCACCTGGTCAACCACACCGTAAGCTTTTGCCTCGTCGGCGAACATGAAATAGTCGCGCTCGGTGTCGCGCT
>JANOCN010000707.1:0-2147 GCA_031412185.1 Betaproteobacteria bacterium
CACGAAGTCCGCCAGCATGGACGGGATAGTCAGACCGCCCCGGGCATCGACCCAACGTGTGTGCCTTTAGGATAACGCCGAAATTCGCGTCTTCAAGTCCGGCAAATCCTGTTGAATGGTCTGCCAAACAATCGCGTTGTCCACGACAAAGTAACCATGCGATAACGCATTGCGCATTTCGTACGCGAAGCTCCAAGGCACCGATGCATGCTGGGCGGCAAAAGCTGAATGGTTCTTTGCAACGTTATTGCAGGCTTCGCCAATTACTTCCAGGTTACGGATCACGGCGTCGCGGGTTTTGCGGTCGGCCATGAAAGCGGCCTGATCCATGCCGGCGGTGTA
Organism: Betaproteobacteria bacterium; assembly: GCA_031412185.1. Classification (GTDB taxonomy): domain Bacteria; phylum Pseudomonadota; class Gammaproteobacteria; order Burkholderiales; family Burkholderiaceae_C; genus CAISIP01. Next base: position 343 of record JANOCN010000707.1, read on the forward strand.
ATCCTGGATGTTCCCTATCCCTTCCAGAATGTGGCGCAGGTAGTCGGCAACGCGCAACGGGTCAGCTCGACTCATACAGGGATGGCGTCGCGCAATACCTGATCCCGAAACTTTTCCGGTAGGCTGTTCGGGGTCAGCACATCGACATCCATGCCCAGCAGTTTCTTGAGCTCGAAGCGGATGGCGCCTATGTCCATCAGCGTTGTCTGTGCCGTGGGTTCCACCAGGAGATCCAGGTCGCTGCCGGCAACGTCGTCACCCCTGATGGCCGAGCCGAATACCCGCACGCCACTTACGCGATGGCTAAGCGCAATCTCGCGAATGCGGGTGCGGTGCAAAGAGAGTGCTTCGGAAGGGCGCATGACGCGAGTTTACTTCTGCACACCGGCCGGGGGTCAAGCCTCCATAAACCACTTGCTATGGTTTGGGCCAGATCACAAAATCCAGAAATGCTTGGCTTTGACAATTTGAATCCTTTTAGACAGCGAGGTTTGGTCAATCAGGAGTGTGTCGCTTAATTTCCTCTTTCAATGCTTCCCAGCTACTTTTTCATCTTTCGCCGCAAGCAGCCTACGCAAACCGGGCGTCTGAATCTCAACAGTCACGCTCCCAACCTTTTCCCAAACCCCCCATCCCCACTAACCGAAATGACCAACCTCTGCGTAGCCCTCGTAGCCGCCACATAAAAAATCCCTGCTTCCTCATGCTCATCCTCTCCCGCAGGCGGCATCTGCTTCACGCCCGGTAACGCCACCACCGCGAACTCCAGCCCCTTGCTGGCGTGCATGGTCAGCAGCTTGATGGTAAGCATTGCTCGCTTTGGACAATAACACCACGGGCGCATCAAAACCGATCACGGTCACTTGTAGTAAAAAGCCTGCATGACGGATGTACATAACGCGCCAGCCACCCTTCCACGGGCCGCGTTGAGCCGCAGGCGAGTGGCCGGGCTGGCATTCATCTTCCTCTGGTTCGCCATCGGCGGCGTCGCGCATTTTGTGGCCACGGATACTGAAATGCGCATCGTGCCGCCCTACATACCGTGGCCGCGCGCCGCAGTGCTGGTGAGCGGTGTGTTCGAGCTTCTGGGCGCGGCAGGGTTGTTATGGGCACCCACGCGGCGGCTGGCCGGCATGGGCTTGTTCGCACTCACCATCGCGGTAACGCCCGCGCACTTCTACATGCTGCAGGCGCCTGAACTATTCCCCGGCGTTCCGTACTGGCTGCTGATTGCGCGGCTGCCGGTGCAGGTGGCGCTGCTGGCGCTGATTGCGTGGGCAACTTTCTGGAAAGCGGATACCCAGCGCTGAAATCGGCTAGCGCCTCGCGTGAGCGGCAAGCTGCGCATGTGGATTGAACCGACATCGATCTTGAGATTCCCAGGCTCCTGCTCGCTTGGCGGCGTAGCGCGATCGCCTGGCCGTCCGACGCATAAACGTTACAACAAAGTCCCAGCAGAACCTTGCAAAAAACTGTACATTCATCCAGTTATCTACTGAAGTTGCCGTGAACCTCGACCGCAAACTCGCCATCCTCGCCGACGCCGCCAAATACGATGCCTCCTGCTCGTCCAGCGGCACCTCCAAACGCAACTCGATCGGCGGGCGTGGCATCGGCTCAACCGAAGGTGCGGGCATCTGCCACAGCTACGCGCCCGACGGCCGCTGCATATCGCTGCTGAAGATATTACTTACCAACTACTGCCTGTACGACTGCCTGTATTGCATCAACCGTGTAAGTAGCAACGTGCCGCGCGCGCGTTTTACCGTAGACGAGGTGGTGCAGCTCACGCTCGATTTCTACCG
>JANOCN010000708.1:0-3119 GCA_031412185.1 Betaproteobacteria bacterium
GCCAATTCGTCGTTGGTCGTCGATATGCCGGCGACTGGCGCGTCTACGACCAGCAGGCGGTTAAGGTGCCCCGCTTGGGCCACGCGGCCCAACTCCGGAAACACCGCCACCCGACGCTCCTGCAGGGCTTGTATGGCGTCCTGCTCGATGCAGGTCCGTGGCATAGGCGCTGGCCGCCCCAGCAAGTAGCCCTGGCCAAAAGGAATTCCCATGTCGCGCAGCACCCGCATGTCGTCCTGAGTCTCAATTCCTTCCGCAATCAACGTGGTCTGGAAGGTTGCTGCAATCTGCTGCAAGGCCTGAATGGTTTTCAGCTTGTCGGCGCTCTGACTGAGGTGGTTGGTGAAGTACTTGTCGATCTTGACAAACTCTGGTTTCAGCTGTGACCACAGGCGCAGACTGGAACGCCCGTCGCCAAAATCGTCCAGCGCCAGCGAAACACCGGCACGCCGTACCAGTTCTACCATGCGTGCAAGGTGGTCCATATCCGCCACACGTTCGTGCTCGGTAATCTCAAGCACCAGCATCCGTGGCGTAACCCTCAAACCAGTCACCAGTTCCAGGAGCACGTCATGCCCACAGACCTTGAGCACCTGGACCAGCACGGCGGCACTGATATTGACAAACAATCTGCCGGGCTCACCCAACTCACCCCAACGCGTCATCTGCTTGACAACACAGGCACCCTCAAAATCGTACTGAAGGTCTTCTTGAGCGGCAGCTTTCAACAACGCGGACGCCGATTCGAGCGCCTGGCCGGGTGGCCCACGAATCAACGCCTCGTGCGCGAACACCGCACCATCAGCGAGCGACGCTATTGGCTGATACAACGTGTGCAGCAGCCCGGCACGAAGCAGCGCTGCCAAGGGCCCACTGCCCCCAAGTACCCTGTGTGACGGGCTATTCATCCAAACACGTTTCTGCGACTAGAGGATGTCGGGGGCCTGCACCGTGACGACCACGGTCTGGTGAAGCGCATCGCGCTCGCGGCTGCGCAGCCACCATACCGCGCCGCGTCGCACGACACATTCCTTGGCGCTCAGGCCCAGAAGTTGTGAGATCGTCTGCCCGAGCATCGGCTGGTGGCCCACCACCAGCACTGTAGCCTTGTCGTTGGGCCACAACGCGGCCTCGAGCAATTGGGCTACGGTTCCACCCGGAGCCAATTCCTCGCGGATCTTGAACTTGCGTCCCAGTGCCTGGGCTGTCTGCTCGGTACGCCGCGCCGGGCTCACAAGAATACGCGTGAGGTCTGGCAACTGGCGGTCGAGCCACTGCGCCATGCGTTTGGCCTGTTTTTCTCCGCGCGGCGTCAGCACACGATCCATATCGTCACCGCCCTCGCGCAACTCATGGGCCTCCGCATGCCGCCACAAGATCAGGTTCATACCCGTTCCCCGTGGGTTTCGGCGCGCACCGAGTAGCGGGCTACCAGCGCCGCCTGCGCACCATGCGCGGCACCCGTGCCGGTGTTCGAAACGCGGGCGTAACTGCCATCGGGCAACATGTCCCAGGCGTCGACCTGGTCGTGCAGATAGGCCACGAGGCATTCGTCCACAATCCGCTGACGCTGCACCGGGTCGGTCACCGGCCAGGCCAGTTCGACACGGCGCATCATGTTGCGGTTCATCCAGTCGGCGCTGGACAGGTACAGGTCTTCCACCTCGCCGCAGCGGAAGTAAAACACCCTGGTGTGCTCCAGAAAACGCCCAATCACCGAGCGCACGCGGATATTGTCGGTGAGCCCCTTCACTTGTGGCGGCAATACACACGCCCCACGCACAATCAAGTCTATACGGGCACCCCTTTGACCAGCCCGCACCAGCGCCGACACCAGCGCCTCGTCGGTCAGAGCATTCATCTTCGCCACGATGCGCCCTGGTTTGCCAGACGCGGCAGCATCACCCACGGCATCAATTTTCTGGATCAGCTTGCGGTGCAGCTGAAACGGTGCCATCCACACGCTGTCCAGACGCGGCAACCGGCTCTGCCCGGCAAGATGCACAAATATGTGGGCCATGTCTGCTGTCAATGCAGCGTCTGCAGTCAAGTGGCTCAGGTCGGTGTACAGACGGGTGGTCTTCAGGTTGTAGTTGCCGGTCGACAAATGGCCATAGCGGCGCAGGTGCCGACCCTCCTGCCGTATCACCAGAAGCATTTTTGTGTGGGTCTTGAGACCAACTACGCCATACACCACCTGTGCACCAATGGCTTCGAGCGTTTCGGCCCAGTTGATATTGGCTTCTTCGTCGAAACGGGCCTTGAGCTCCACCACCACCATCACCTCTTTGCCACGCCGCACTGCCTCGCGCAGCAGGTCCATCAGGGCCGAATCGGAGCCGGTGCGGTAAATGGTCTGGCGGATCGCCAGCACCTGCGGGTCGTACACGGCTTCACGCAGAAAGTCCAGCACACCGTCAAAACTCTCAAAGGGCTGGTGAATCACAATATCGCGCTGGCGCAACTGCTCGAAGATTGAGACGCCCTGCACGATCTGGCTCGGGTAACACGGCGTGTGCACCGGAAAACACAGGCGCGGTGCGTCGACCAGGTCGATCAACTGGGTCAGGCGCACCAGGTTCACCGGGCCATGTACCCGGTACAACGACAACGCCGGCAGCTCAAACTGTTGCAGCAGCAAACTCGACAGGTATTCCGAACAGCCGGCCGATACCTCCAGCCGCACCGCCTGCCCGTAGTGGCGATGCTGCAGCCCCTGGCGCAAAGCAGTACGCAGGTTTTTTACATCATCTTCGTCAACCGCAAGGTCGGAATGCCGGGTCACCCGGAACTGCGAAAACTGACCCACCTCCCGCCCGGGGAAAAGCGTGTCCAGATGCGCCCGTATCACACTCGACAGAGAAACAAACGCCGCAATTCCCCCGGCAACCTGATCGGGCAGGCGGATCAGGCGTGGCAATACCCGCGGCACCTTGACGATTGCAATCTCGTTGGCACGGCCAAAAGCGTCGGCACCACCGAGCCGCACAATGAAGTTGAGCGACTTGTTGGCCACCTGCGGAAAAGGGTGCGAAGGGTCCAGCCCGACTGGCAACAACAGCGGGCGCACTGCGCGGTCAAAGTAGCGCTGGACCCAGCGGCGCTGGGCCGGGTCGCGT
>JANOCN010000709.1:0-16325 GCA_031412185.1 Betaproteobacteria bacterium
CCACCTTGTCGAAATGTTCGGTGCCCCGATCGGTGGCGACACGCACGCCACCCCCCTGGTCCTTGCCCAGGCGCTCGACCCGGCGCACGGGGGTACGCAGGCGTGTGTCGACCAGGCGCGCAGTGATCTTTTCGACATAGTGCTTGGCGCCGCCGCGCACGGTCCACCATTGCGGCCGGTTGCGCACCTGGATCAAACCGTGGTTGTGGCAGAAGCGGACCATGGTCGCGACCGGGAACTGAAGCATCTGCTCGGTCGGACAACTCCAGATGCAGCCCATCATGGGAAGGAAATACCAGTCACGGAAGGCGCTGCCGAACCCTTGCGCTTGCAGAAACTCGCCCAGTGGCTGCTGCAAGGCTGCCTCCGCCCCGCTTTCAGCGATTTGCGTAGTTATTTTGTTGAAGCGCAAGAGATCGCCCAACATGCCCAGAAACCGGCCGTTCAACAGGTTGCGCCGTTGCGCAAACACCGTACTCAGATTCGACCCGCTCCACTCAAGTTTGCGGCCGCTGAGCGCCCCCGCCACCTGAACCGAGAACGACATATCCGATTTCGCAGTGTCGACACCCAGCTCGGCAAACAACTGGATCAGCGCCGGATAGGTTCTCTCGTTGAACACAAGAAAGCCGGTGTCGACCCCATGGGTGACGGACCCACCCGTTGTGGGCAATGTCACATCGACCGTATGGGTATGGCCCCCGAAGTAATCCGCCTCTTCAAACAGCGTTACTTCAGCATGCTCGCCCAGCCTGTGTGCAGCAGCCAGGCCCGCGATACCGGCTCCGACGACGGCCACCTTCACAGGTTGGCCCTGTCGCCTGAGGCACAAAACAAAGTTGCTGCGAAGTGCCCCGAGGCCAACAAGGGGGAGGAGAAGAGAGGCCCCGGGATTGCACCGGGCCGACTTGCGGCCGGGTGACTTCGCAGCAGAAAAGTATCGCAGCCCGGAATGGGCTGCAGTGCCACTTGGAGCCGCTCAGGCGCGCCCGAGTTCCCCGCAAAAGCGATGGCCGCGCGGGTGTTTTTGACCGGTGCTTGGTGTGGCATGCACGAATTGTATACTGGATAGTAATTTCAAGACTGGCCGGTAACTTGTCAGTATTTGCTGGCGTTGATGCCTCCCATCACTGGCTTGTGCTTGGCCTTGCTACGAGACCGTGGGGAATAACGCCTAACCGGTGGGGGAAACCGTTCGGGTGGCCACTGTCACAAAGGGGCAAACTAGAATCTGCGGAACTAGGCGAGTTGAACGTCAACAAAGGCGCACCATGCTGTATCCCGAATTGTTCAAGCAACTGGAGTCCGTCCGATGGGACATGGGCCGGGATATTCCGTGGCAATCGTTCGACGCCAGCAAACTGTCTGACGAGCAGGCGCAAACCATCAAACTCAACGCCATCACGGAATGGGCGGCGTTGCCGGCCACTGAGATGTTCCTGCGCGACAACCGCCATGACAGTGACTTTTCGGCGTTTATGTCGATCTGGTTCTTCGAGGAGCAAAAACACTCGCTGGTGCTGATGGAGTACTTGCGCAGGTTCCGTCCGGACCTGCATCCCACCGAGGCCGAGTTGCACAACGTGCGATTCGAATTCGACCCGGCTCCCGCACTCGAGACCCTGATGCTGCACTTTTGCGGCGAGATCCGGCTGAACCACTGGTACCGCCGTGCCAGCCAGTGGCACAACGAACCGGTCATCAAGAACATTTACACCCGCCTGAGCCAGGACGAGGCGCGCCACGGCGGCGCTTACCTGAAATACATGAAGCTGGCGATCTCACGTTTCGGTCTGGAGGCAAAAGCTGCATTTGCCAAAGTGGGTGTGTTGATGGCTAGTGCACGGCGTACCGCACAAGCCCTGCACCCGACCAATCTGCACGTCAACAAAGCGCTTTTTCCGCGCGATACCGTGCAGAGCCGGATGCCCAGCCCGCAGTGGCTGGAACACTGGCTGGACCAGCAGATAAAGTTTGACGCGGTATGGGAATCGCGCGTGGTGGAGCGGATTCTGCACAACCTTAGCCTGCTGATGGAGCGCAGCTTTGGCACCGTGCAGGAACTCAACAAATACCGCAAAGAACTGGCGCGCGAACTGGCTGCCTCGATGGGCGAGCCAGCACTGCCGAGGCTACCAGGGGCGGCTTGAGCCGGGCCCGGCCGTCAGGGCCAGCAGGCGATCCAGATTGATCATGACCTTGCAGTCCTGTGGTGCAACGCTGGTGCTGATACGCAGTTCGCGCTGGCTGGTATCGCGCACCACGTGCTCCCCGGTGGCTATTCCATCGCGGTTTACCAGTATCGCCACGCGTGGCGTGGTGGTGTTGACACCGCGACGAACCACGATACCGATCTCCTGGTTGGCGAGCCGCACCAATGAGCCCGGAGAATAGACACCCACGGCCTTGATCAGTGCCGCACCCGCCTCATCGATCTGGCGGTTTTCGTCAAAATAGCAGGCTTGCATGGCGGTAGTGGCCGACCCCGCGCGACGCGACGCACGCGGCGCCAGACGCGCGGCAAACATGTCGGCGCGCTGTATCAACCGTGCAGCGCGTTGCGCCGGCCTGCGTTCGCCCAGGGGCCCGGCCACCCGCAGGTGGTGGTCACGCACAGCTTCCAGCAAGTCTGCATCCTGCAAGCCCATTTTTTCCAGCAGCGCCACGGACGATCCCGGGTGCCGCGTGATCGTCTGACGCTGCGTCGCCGTCGGGGGGTCCATCTGCGCGGCAAGCTGGTCCTGCAATGCCGTCATGCCGATGTTCATGGTGAGCGCGGCCTTGCACACGGTGTCTTCCAGAGCCTGCGGCCAGCCCAGCACGTCGCGCGCCGCCAGACCACAGATGACGCTGACCAGCATCGCATGGGTGGCGCTGTACAGGTTGATTTCACTGGCCGCCAGATGAAACAGCGCAAAAAGGGCGCCGTCGGCATTACGCCGTGACTGGCGCGCGAGCTGGTTGTGCAGACGCTCCAGTTCCTGGGAAAAATTGTCGGTATGCAAGTCGCGCAGCAAACGGTTGCCACGCACCTGCATATCAAGCCAGTTGGGTCGGTCGGCGCTGGTGTCCTCGCGGCTCGCGCTGAGGTCTTTGGTCGTCATTTTGGCTGCGGCAATCTTGCCCAGCGGACGTTCGTCGCGCACCAGTTCGTAGAGTTTGCCGACATACGCCTTCTGGTGCCGTTCGGACTCCGAAACGTCGACAAAAAAGCCCAAGCCTCGACCGCGCATGGCCTCCAGGTCGTCACGCGAAGAAATTATGTAGCCCTTGCGGGCAAGCAGGATGCCAGCCTCGTCGCGCAGCGGGAAAGGCAGTGGATGGCCGATCTGGATCGACTCCTGGGTTACCTGTACTAGATTCATGGGTGCAGGGAAATTATGCGCTCAGGCAGCGTATTGTGGCAACGGCGGTCTGGCCGAGCATCCAGTTGACTACGCTGAGCGACCGGGTCCGAACACTGAACTCCACAGTGCCGACACTGCTGCGCGTTGTGCCGTTAGCTTGTCCAGCGTGACCTGCGTGGGCTCTTCGTTGAGGCGTGCGTGGTGTTGTACCCGGCGCAATTCGCGGTAGGCATGCGCAGCCGCACTGCCGACGCCTGCAGGCACCAGGCCGTCCACTTCCGCGCGCAACAGCAAGGCAATATTGCCGACATTGTCGACCAGGGCGGGGTGGCTGGCAGACTGCGACAACACCAGAGCCTGTACTGCGAACTCGGCGTCCACCATTCCTCCGGGGCTGTGTTTGACATCGAACACGTCTGGCTTCACCGGATGGGCGCTGCGGACCTTGTCGCGCATCGCCACAATTTCTGCACGCAGCCGTCCTGGATCACGGGCTGCGCTGATGACGCTACGCCGGATCTGGTCAAAACGTGCACGCATGGAGTCGCTGCCGAGTACAAAGCGTGCTCTTGTCATGGCCTGGTGTTCCCAGGTCCAGGCGGTATTGCTGCCGCGCTGCTGCTGGTAGTTGGCATAGGCGTCGAAGCTGGTGACCAGCAGGCCGGAGTTGCCATTTGGGCGCAGCGCGGTGTCAATTTCGTACAGGTCGCCTTCACCGGTCTTGATAGTGAGCCAATTGATCAGCTTGCGTACCAGGTGGGAATAGGCCTCTGCGGCCTGCTCATCGGTGTCCTCGTACACAAAAACGATGTCCAGGTCGCTGCCGTACCCCAGCTCCCGCCCGCCCAGTTTGCCGTAGGCAATGATGGCAATTTGCGGCTCGTCCCGGTGCCGGTGACGCAGCCGCTCCCAACACCAACCACTGGTGACGCGCAACACCGTTTCCGCCAGCGCGCTCAGGTCATCGGCCACCTGCTCGACCGTCAACCGGCCCTCGACATCGCGCGCCAGCGTCCGGAAAACCTCGGCATGATGGGCGCGCCGCAACAGGTTGAGCAGTGTTTCGTCGTCGTCCTCGCCTGTCACTGTCAGGGAGGCGCGGCGCTGCTCCAGCTCGTGGGCAAAGTCCTGCGGCGCAAAACGCTCGGACAGCATCTGGTTGCTGGCCAGTTCATCAATGACGCCCGGGTGCTGCAAAAGGTAGCGTGCCGGCCACTTGGCGTTACCCAGAAGGCGCAGCAATCGTTCGTGTACCGTGGGGCGCTCCAGCAGTAAAGCCAGATAACTCTCGCGACGCAGCAGGGCTTCGATCCAGTCGACCAGACGCACGGCGGCCTCTTCGCTGACTTTGCCTTCACGAATCCAGGCGGCCGTGCGTGATGCAAGCCGGAACAGGCGCACGCGCGACTCGTCGCGCAGCGCAAGAAAGCGCGGGTGGTCGCGCCAGCCGGTTATGCGGGCACGAAAACCATCGGGCAATTGCTGCAGAAACTCACCGAACTCGGATGGCGTGGAGACTTGCGGGCTGGGGCCGCCGCAGGTCTTGCAGTCGGCCTTGCCCCCGCCAAGCAGCGCGTCGAATTCCTGCGCCACTACTTCGCGGTGGCGGTCCAGTTCCGCCAGGAACGGTCGCGGACCCGTATGCCCCATGGCGCGCGCCACCCAGGCCAGATCATCATCCTGGGTCGGTAGCACATGGGTCTGGCGGTCGTCCAGGTATTGAATGCGGTGCTCCACCTGGCGCAGAAATAGGTAAGCCGCCGACAGTGCGTCCGCTGTCGCCGGGGGCATCAGCCCGGCCCGCGTCAGGCGCGGCAATGCGTCCAGCGTAGCGCGAGTACGCAGCTCCGGGAACTGGCCGCCACGCACGACCTGGAGCAGTTGGACAATGAATTCGATCTCGCGGATACCGCCGCGCGACAGCTTCACATCATTGGTACGCTCCGGGTGCCCGGCGCTGCGCCGCGCTGCGTGTTCTCGAATCTGCCGATGCAATACCCGCAGTGCATCGAACACGTTGTAGTCCAGGTAGCGGCGAAACACAAACGGCAGAATGGCCGTGCGCAGATTGCTGGCCGATCCGCTGCGGATGCAGTGCGTCGGCGCAACCGCGCGGCTCTTGAGCCAGGCGAAACGTTCCCACTCGCGGCCCTGCACATGGAAATACTCCTCCAGCGCACCCAGCGACACGGCGGGCGGCCCGGAGTTGCCGTTAGGGCGCAGCGCAAGGTCCACGCGAAAGACAAAGCCGTGTTCGGTGGTGTCGCCAATCGTGCTGTAGACAGAGCGCACCACCTTGCCGAAATACTCCTGATTGGATATGCGGCCACGGCCCAGTGTATTGCCCGCGGTTTCCCCGTCCTGGTCATAGACATAGACCAGGTCGATGTCGCTTGACACATTGAGCTCGCGCGCCCCGAGTTTGCCCATGCCGATGATCCACACCTGGGCTCGCGAGCCATCGGGAGCGCAAGGCGCGCCATGCAGTTCGTCAAGTGTGGCCTGGGCGTGGCTGCAGGCCAGGTCCAGCGCAAACTCGGCCAGTGCCGTCATGGCGCCCGTGATGTGCTGCACGCTGGTGTGCTGGTCGCAATCAAGTACCAGCAAACGCTCCAGCACCAGCTGGCGCGTGATACGCAGTGCGGCCCCCAGGTCGGCACCCTGGCGTTGCAGGTCTGCACAGAGCGCGGCGAGCTGGGCGCGCCCGGGAAGACCCTCCGGCAGCAGCGTTAGCTGCGACTGGTAACGCCGACGCACGCGCTGGCCAAAACGGGCAAAGCCGGAAACCGCTTCACCGGCCACACCATCGGCTGCGTCCCGCGCCGGCCCGACGTCAGCCGCTTCGGGGGCCGGGCGGGCATTGCGGGTCATAATTCCAGACAAAATGCCGGACTCACCATGGATGACCTGATGCCAGCACCATCGCCGCTACTGAGGGCCTGTGCCTTCATTGCCCGATGGTCCCTGGCACTGATGTTGTTTGCATGGTTTCTGTTTGCCGCCGGGTGGGGTGCGCTGCATTTGTTGATTGTGCCGCGAATCGGTGAGCTGCGCCCGCAGCTCGAGGCGGTTGCCTCACGGGCGCTGGGCGTACCGGTTCGCATCCAGTCGGTAGCCGCGTATTCCACCGGCATGATCCCGGCGTTTGAGCTGGTCAATATCAGCCTGCAGGATGCGCAGGGCCGCGAGGCACTGCGCCTGGCACGGGTACTGGTCTCGCTGTCCCCGCGATCTATTCTGGGCCTGAAATTCGACCAGATCTACATCGACCGTCCCACGCTGAACATACGCAGGGCGGTGGACGGTCGGGTCTACGTGGCGGGGCTGGATTTTTCCCGCGGCGAGTCCGATGGGAGTGCGCTCGACCAGTTCTTTTCGCAGCCCGAGTTCGTCATTCGCGGCGGTGCCATCGTCTGGACCGATGAACTGCGCGCCGTACCCCCACTGGCGCTGCGCGATGTCGACCTGGTGCTGCGCAATGCTGGCAGGGGACACCATCTGCGGCTGGACGCTACGCCGCCGGCTGAATGGGGCGAGCGATTCAGCCTGGTGGCAAAGTTCGAACAGCCATTTTTGTCGATGGGCAACGGGCGCTGGCAGGAATGGTCCGGGCAGGCCTACGCCGACTTTGCACGGATAGACGTGTCCGAGCTAAAACGCTACGCCGATCTTGGTGTCGATGTGCGGCAGGGGCGTGGGGCGGTTCGCGCCTGGGCCGACGTGCGCCGCGGCCGCCTCAGTGCCGGCACGGCCGACCTGGCGTTGGCCGACGTGGAGGTCCAACTCGACCCGGCGCTTGCGGCGTTGCAACTCAAAGCGGTGTCAGGTCGTCTTGCCGCCAGATTTGCGCCGGGTACGCTTGATTTTTCAACCGAAGGCGTGGCGTTTGATACCGCCGACGGTTTGCGCTGGCCAGGGGGCAACCTGCAACTCACCCAGACCCAGGCCGATGCGGCACGACCGGCGCGCGGCGAGTTGACCGCAGACCGGCTCGACCTGGCGGCGCTGACGCAGATTGCCAGTCGCCTGCCGCTGGGCGAACCTGTGCACGCGGCGTTGCAGCGTTACGCCCCGGTGGGTCTGGTGGAGCGCCTCAAGGCGAAGTGGCAGGGGCCGGGTGGTGCGCTGGAGAAATACGACGTGCAGGCACGTGTGACGCAATTGCAAGTGCAGGCTCGCCCGGCACTATCGGCCCCACCTGGTGCGCTGCTGGCGATCGGCTCGCCGGGCATCAGTGGTGCCACCGTGGACCTCGAACTGACCGAGTCGGGAGGCAAGGCCCGGCTCGCCCTGCAAAACGGAAACATTACCGTGCCGGGGATTTTCGAGGAGCCGGTGATCCCGTTTGCGCAACTCTCCAGCGATGTGGCGTGGCAACTTGACGGTGGCAAGGTTCAGGTGCAGCTGGGAAATGTACGTTTCAGCAATGCAGACGCCGATGGAGAGATGCAGATCAAGTGGCAGACCAGCGACCCCACGCGTTCCCGTGGTGGGGGTCGTTTCCCGGGGGTACTCGACCTGGCCGGCAATCTCAGCCGGGCCGAGGCGAACCGGGTCTACCGCTACCTGCCACTGGTGCTGCACCAGAATGTGCGCGACTACGTGCGCGACGCGGTGCAGGCGGGCCAGGGCAGCGCGGTGAAATTCAAGGTCAAGGGCGATTTGCACGACATGCCATTCGCCAACCCGAAGCAAGGCGAGTTCCTGATCACCGCCAACGTCAGGAACGCGGCCTATGCGTATGTGCCGCGCCGCTACCAGGCTGGCGACTCGTTGCCGTGGCCAGCCCTGACCCAACTCTCAGGCGAATTGGTGATTGATCGCACCAGCCTGCAGGTCAAAGGTGCGCGCGGCATGTTGGCGGGCGCGCCCGGGCTGCAGATTACCAAGGCCGAGGCAAGCATTGTGGACGTCACACAACCCGCTACAGTTGCGCTCGCGCTGGAGACACGTGGCCCGTTGCCGGACATGCTGTCGGTAGTCAATACGTCGCCGCTGGCGTTTTTGACCACCAATTCGCTGGCACGCGCTACCGGCTCGGGCAATGCCGAGCTGCGCTTGAAGGCGGCTATTCCGCTGCAAGCGCTTGACAAGTCCACCGTACAAGGCAACTTGACGCTGGCAGGCAATGACGTGCAGCTCTCGCCAGATACACCGCGGCTGACCCGTGCCCGGGGGGTGGTAGCGTTTTCTGAAACCGGGTTCAGCGTGAATGGCTTGCAGGCCAGGATGCTGGGTGGCGATTCGCGCCTGGACGGAGGTACGGTGCCGGTGGCGGCGGGTCTGACAACCCGTGCCCAGGCCAGTATGTCGCTGCGCGCCCAAGGTGTGGCCAGCGTGGAAGCGCTGCGCCAGGCGCGCGAGTTGGGACTGGTTGCGCGGCTGGCACAGTATGCCAGTGGCAGCGCTGCCTACACGGCAGCGTTGACGTTGCGCGCGGGCGTGCCGGAGTTCTCGCTGTCGAGCAATCTTGTCGGCCTGGCGCTCAATCTGCCCGCGCCGTTGAACAAAAGCGCCGACGCGCCCTTGCCCTTGCGGGTGGAGTCGGCACTGGTGCGTGAGTCATTGCTGGCGGCTCCTGGTGCGCGGCTGCGTTTGCAAGACCAACTGGTGCTCGATCTCGGGAGGATTGGTTCGGTCACCTATGTGCGCGACCTCTCGGGCGCGGAGCCGCGGGTGGTGCGTGGAGCCATCGCCGTCGGCCTGGCGCCCGATGAGGCGGCGCCGCTGCCGGACGAAGGCGTCGCCGCCAACGTCAACATGGCGAGTATTGACCTGGACGCCTGGGAGGCTGCGTTGTCCCAGGTTGCAGGTACTCCCCTTGCAAACCCTGGGCCGGCTCAGGCGCTGCCCGAGGGGGGCGCTGCCGCGCTGGTGCGCAGCTACCTTCCCAACAGCATCGCAGTACGTGCGAAGGAGCTTACTGCCGGCGGCCGCAAGCTGCGCAATGTGGTGGTTGGTGGCTCGCGCGATGGCTTGACCTGGCGCGCCAACGTAGACGCCGACGAGCTGGACGGCTACGTCGAGTACCGCCAACCGGTTGCCACCGGTGCGGGCCGGGTGTTTGCGCGGCTGTCCCGGCTGACGCTGGCGCAGGCATCGGCCAGCGATGTCGAAACGCTGCTGGACGGCCAGCCCGCCACCATCCCGGCGCTGGACATCGTGGTGGACGACGTGGAGCTGCGCGGCAAGAAACTGGGCCGGGTCGAGATCGAGGCGGTAAACCGGGGAGCTGCCGCTGTGGCCCGCGAGGGTGGCGTGCGGGAGTGGCGGCTGAACAAATTCGACATCATCATGCCCGAGGCTGTTTTTCGCGCCACCGGCAACTGGGCCGCACTCAACGCACAGTCTGCAGCCGCGAGGGCAAGCGGACCCGCAGCCGGGTCGGCCGAGCAGCGCCGAACGGTGATGAATTTCCGGCTCGACATCAACAGCTCAGGTGAGCTCTTGACCCGCTTCGGCATGAAGGATGTGGTGCGCCGTGGCAAGGGCAGCATGGAGGGGCAGGTAGCGTGGGCGGGCTCGCCGCTGTCACTGGACTACCCGAGTCTGGGCGGTGCGTTCAGCGTAAACATTGAAAACGGACAGTTCCTGAAGGCCGACCCCGGCCTGGCAAAATTGCTAGGCGTGTTGAGCCTGCAATCGCTGCCGCGGCGTTTGGTGCTGGATTTCCGGGATGTGTTTACGGAAGGGTTTGCGTTCGACTTTTTCCGTGGTGACGTCAAGATCGACCAGGGCATCGCCAGCTCAAACAACCTGCAGATGAAAGGCGTCAACGCGGCCGTTCTGATGGAAGGGCGGGCCGACCTTTCGCGGGAAACCCAGGACATCAAGGTGGTGGTGGTGCCCGAGATAAATGCCGGCACCGCCTCGCTGATCGCCACCGCGATCAATCCGGCGATTGGCCTGGGCTCGTTCCTGGCGCAGCTCTTTCTGCGGCGGCCGCTGATGGAAGCGGCGACACAGGAGTTTCACGTGGACGGCAGCTGGATCGACCCGAAAATAACCCGCATCAACCGGCGCACCGGCGTCGCTACGCCGCTGGACGAAAATCCGGCGGTCAAGACCGAAAAGAATACAGCGGAGGTGCAATGAAGGTAGCCACGATTCAGATGGTGTCGGGTGCAGCCGTTGCGCCGAACCTGGAGCGCGCCCGGATGCTGCTGGAGCAGGCGGCGGCCGAAGGTGCAGAGCTGGCCGTGCTGCCCGAGTATTTTTGTCTGCTGGGCCAGCGTGACACCGACAAGCTGGCAGTTCAGGAGCCGTTCGGCGATGGGCCGATCCAGCAGTTTCTGGCGGACACTGCGCAAGCGCTGGGGCTCTGGATTGTGGGAGGCACGCTGCCGATCTCCAGCGGGCTGTCCGATGCAGCGGACCCGGGGTCCATGCGGGTATTCAACAGCGCACTGGTGTTTTCTCCTGCAGGCAAATGCGTTCAGCGTTATGACAAGATTCATCTGTTTCGCTTCGACAACGGACGCGAACGTTACGACGAGTCCAGGGTTTTGCTGCGCGGCAGCGCGTCCGCAATTTTCGAACTGCCATCGACCGACGGGCACCACTGGAAGATCGGGCTGAGTGTGTGTTACGACCTGCGTTTTCCGGAGCTTTACCGCGGCTACGCGGCGCAAGGCGCTGAGGTGCTGCTGGTACCCAGCGCATTTACCCATACCACCGGGCAGGCGCACTGGGAAGTATTGTTGCGTGCCCGGGCGATAGAAAATCTGGCCTACGTTGTGGCGCCGGCGCAGGGTGGCCTGCACGAGAACGGGCGTCGTACCTGGGGGCACTCGATGCAGATCGACCCCTGGGGTGTGATCCGCTCGGAACGGGTCGAAGGCGCGGGTGTCGATGTAGTGGAGCTCGAGTGGCCTTTGCTGCAACAGGCACGCGGGCAATTGCCTGCTCTGGAGCACCGCGTGTTATGACGGGTACCGCGCCTGTTGGCCCGCTCAAACGGGCACAATCCGGACCAACCCGGCACAACCGTCTGGAGCCAAAGGCGAAGCGGCGCATCAGGTAATCAGGGCTCGTCCTTAGTTTTCTTTTCTGCATCAGTAGGGTCGGGTAGCTCGCCCTTGACCCGGCCCGAGAACATGGTCCACCAGACAATCAGCACCAGCAGCACCCCGGCACCCAGCGCTTCAAGCAAAATCAAACCCATGCATCGACTCCTGTGGTGGTTCGCCAGCGCACTGTGCGCGTTGGCAATTGTAGGAATGCTGCCGGGTTGCGCGGGCGCACCGCCACGCAGTGCCGAGCCGGTGCCGACTCCGGTTGTGACAATCCCGGGCACGGGTGTGGCGGCAGCGACGGAAGACAGCTCCAGCTTGCCGCCGGTGCTGCAGCAGCCCAAGAGCCGCTGGGTGCCGGTACGCTGGTCCGCGCTGCCCGGGTTTGACAACGATGCCATTCATGAGGCCTGGAATGCCTGGACCCGGAGCTGTGAGCGGCCGCCAGCGGCATTTGTTTCTCTCTGCCCGGACATACGGCTGTTGAGCCTGGCGTCGGCAGCGCAACAACGGGCCTGGATGCTGCAGCGCCTGCAACCCTACCGCGTGGAGCCGCTGGGCGCACCTGGCGACGGCCTGCTGACAGCCTATTTTGAGCCGGTGCTGCAGGCCGCACGCACGCGGACGCCGGAATTTCAGGTTCCGCTATACCGCCCACCGTCCGGCCTGGCTACCCGCAAGCCCTGGTTCACGCGGCAGGAGATCGATACCCTGCCCGAGGTAAAAGCCGCCCTGCGTGGGCAGGAGATCGCCTGGCTGGCCGACCCGGTGGATGCGCTGGTGCTGCAGATTCAGGGTTCCGGCCGTCTGCGTATTACCGAACCCGACGGCGCGCAACAGACGGTGCGGCTGGCTTTTGCCGCCACCAACGACCAGCCGTACGCCAGTGTCGGGCGCTGGTTGCTGGACCGCGGCCTGGTACGTGATGCCTCCTGGCCCTCGATCAAGAACTGGGTGGCGCAGAACCCGCAGCGCGTGCAGGAAATGTTGTGGAGCAACCCGCGCACGGTGTTTTTTCGCGAGGAGCCGCTGTCTGCCCTGGACGCCGCTTTCGGCCCGCGTGGTGCACAAGGTGTGGCATTGACGCCGGGTCGATCGATCGCGGTGGACCGGGAAAGCATTCCCTACGGCACGCCGGTCTGGCTGGTGTCGGGCGGGCCAACCCTTGAACTGCAGCGCTTGGTACTGGCACAGGATACCGGCAGCGCGATTACCGGGGCGGTACGGGCCGATTATTTTGTCGGCTGGGGGCCAGTGGCCGGAGACCTGGCTGGGCGCCTGAAACAGCCGCTGCAAATGTGGGCCCTGTGGCCGAAGTGAGATGAACCAACGTACATCAAACTGCCAGCGGCCGACGGCCCTGCGCGAAGCGGCGAAACTGAAACGGTGCCGGGTCGACCAGTGGCGCGTCGCCCGCTACCAGATCGGCCATCAATCGGCCTGCGCCAGGGCCGATACCGAAGCCGTGGCCTGAAAAACCGCTGGCGATGTAGAAGCCGGGCAGGGCCTCGACCGCCGAGATCACCGGCACGCCGTCGGGCGTCACGTCGATCAGCCCGGCCCAGCGCCCGGCTATCTGCACGTTCTTGAAAAACGGATAAGCTGCAGCCAGATTGGCGCGGCCCTCGTCAAGAATTGCCGCACTCGGCTCGGGGTCGAGCATGCGCACCTCTTCAAACGGGGAGATTTCGTCCGCGCGCCAGCTTTTGCGCATTTGCCATTCCTTGCGGAACCGACCACCCACCCGCAGCCGCAATTCGTGCCACTCGCGCCGCGCCGCTGGAAGAAAATCGAAGAACAGTCGAAAGTGGTCGGGCGTGAGTTCGGAGATGGTGGCCCCGCGCCGCGTGATGGTGTAGCCTCCGTCCAGGCGCTTGCGAAACGCAAAGTCTGATCCGCCCACCGAGACATCCGGGCCACCCGGCATGGGCATGGTCCTTTCGACCGAGCCTGTGGTCTTGAGTTGCGGAAAATCGATACCCAGGTTGCCGCAGAAGAGCCGCGACCATGCGCCGCCGGCCAGCACCACGCTGGAGCAGGCGATGCGGCCGTGTTCGGTGGTCACAGCGGTGACGCGCCCGCCCGCAGTTTCTATGGTGCGCACCGCGCATTGTGTATGGACTGCCGCACCCAGTGCGCGCGCGCCACCAGCAATCGCGGGCGTGGCCTGCTGGGGCTCGGCCCGTGCATCACCCGGTGTGTACAGCGCCCCGGCGAATGGCCGCGCCGCACCAGGCACCAGAGCGGCAAGCCGCGCCGGATCAATCAGGCGCGAGTCAACCTGGAAGGCGGAATTTTTCGCAAGCCAGTCTTCATAGGCAGCGAGGTCGCGCGGCGTATCGCAGGTGTAGACGATCCCGCAGCGACGAAAACCCGTACGGGCACCGGTCAGCCGGTCCAGGTCTTCCCACAGCTGGAGGCTTGCGATACTCAGCGGGATCTCCCGCGCGTCCCGGCCCATGACGCGTACCCAGCCCCAGTTGCGGCCAGACTGCTCAGCGCCGATCGCGCCCTTCTCGCACAAGGTGACGGCTACGCCTTTTTGCGCAAGATAAAGCGCCGTTGAGGCGCCCGCGATCCCGCCGCCGATGACCACCACGTCGGTTCGTGCGGGCAGCGCGGTGGGAGACGCCGGCAGGGAATCGAATTGAATGCTCATAGTGCGTGGTGGCAGGCCACAGTGCGGCCAGCACCCATGTCGCGCAGCGCCGGTGCGACTTCGCGGCAGACGTTGGTGGCCAATGGGCAGCGTGGGTTGAAATGGCAACCGGATGGTGGAGCCACGGGGGACGGTGGTTCACCTTCGGGAATCGACGCGCGCCGGGGTGCCTCGGGATCCGGCACCGGGGAGGCACCGCGCAGCAGTTGGGTGTAGGGGTGTTTGGGCGCGTCAAACAACGCGCCGGTCGGGCCGCTTTTGATGATGCGGCCTAGGTACATGACAACCGTGCGTTCGCAGAAGTAACGTACCACGCCCAGGTCGTGGCTGACAAAAACAAATGCCAGACGCCGCCGCTGTTTTAGTTCGGCCAGCAGCATCAGGATTTGTGCCTGAACCGACACATCGAGCGCGGACACCGGCTCGTCGGCGATGATCAGATCGGGGGCCAGCGCCAGCGCCCGTGCGATGCCGATGCGCTGGCGCTGACCGCCCGAAAATTCGTGTGGAAAACGTTGCGCAGCCGCTGCTGGCAGGCCTACTTCGTCCAGAACCGCCGCGATGCGCGTTTGGGCGGCAGCACCTTTCGCGATGCCGTGTACACCCAGCGCTTCGGCCAGGGCGGCACCGATGCGCTGGCGCGGGTCGAGTGCCGAGGCTGGGTCCTGAAATACGATTTGCATGCGCCTGCGCAATGCGCGCATGCGCGCCGGGCTGGCTGCAAGCACGTCTTCGCCATCGAAGGCGATGCTGCCGCGATCGGGGTCGATCAGGCGCAACACGACCCGTGCCGCAGTCGATTTGCCGCAACCCGATTCGCCCACCACACCCAGCGCCTCTCCGTGGTCCACCGAGAACGAGATGCCGTCTAGCGCGCGCACGGACACATTGCGCGGTATCGGCCAACCGTGCCGGACCGTAAAGGTCTTGGCGATGTCTTTGACGTCCAGCAGCATCAGGGCTCCTTGGCTTGCGGCGGTGCCGTGACCCAGCAGCGCACCTGGTGCCCGCCCGGGCCGCCGACGGCCACCAGCGGCGGCAGCGTGGCGCAGCGTTCGATGCGCAGCGGGCAGCGTCCCTGGTAGCGGCATCCGTCGGGCATCGCCACAAGAGCCGGAACCTGGCCCGGGATCGGTGCCAGCGCGCTTACCGGCCGATCCACGCGTGGCATGGCGGCCAGCAGAGCGACGCTGTATGGGTGGCGTGGCGCAGCGAAGAACGCGCGTACCGGAGCGCTCTCCACCACGTCGCCGCCGTACATCACCATCACGCGCTGCGCATTGCCGGCCACCACGCCCAGGTTGTGGGTGATCAGCAGGATGCCCAATCCCTGCTCCCGCTGCAGCCCGGCCAGCAACTCCAGCACCTGTGCCTGTACCGTGACATCGAGCGCTGTCGTCGGCTCGTCGGCAATCAGCACCTGTGGGGCACATGCAATGGCGAGCGCAATCATCACGCGCTGGCGCATGCCGCCAGAGAACTGGTGCGGGTATGCATTCAGCCGCTCGGCTGCAGCCGGGATGCGCACCAGCTCCATCAGCTCGAGCGCCCGACGGCGCGCGTCGCGCCGGTTCATGCCGCGGTGGTGCATCAGCGGCTCGGCGATCTGCAGCCCGACCTGGAGTACCGGGTTGAGCGAAGACATCGGCTCCTGAAAGATCATGCCGATGGCATCGCCGCGGATTTTCTCCATCGCCAGTTCGCTCAGGCGGCTGGTCTCGACTTGCCCGACGCGCACGCTGCCCGCGCTGAGACGGCCGACGCCCGCTGGCAGCAACCCCATGATGGTCATGGCCGTGAGACTCTTGCCGCAACCCGATTCGCCCACCAGGGCCAGCGTTTCGCCCGGTGCCAGGTCGAAAGAAACGTCGCGCACCGCGTCGTGCCAGGTGCCGTCAATACGCAACGAAGTTGTCAGCCCTTTAACGGAAAGTGCCATCATGTCGGCGCCCGCGGGTCGGTGGCGTCGCGCAGGCCGTCGCCGATCAGGTTCAGGCCGATCATCACAACCAGAATGGCGATCGAGGGGTAAATCGACAGGCCGGGTGCATCGAGCAGGTTGTCGAAACCTTCGCGCACCAGCCCACCCCAGGTCGCGGTGGGTGGCGGGGCACCGAGGCCGATGAAGGACAGCGTGGCTTCGGTGCGGATCGCGGTGGCGAGCCAAAGTGAGCCCAGCACGGAGATCTCACCCAGAATATTCGGCAGGATGTGCTCAAACATGATGCGCGGATGGTAGTATCCAATGGCTCGTCACGCGTCGCCATAATCGCGCCCCTTCAGGGCCAGCGTCGAGCCGCGCGCAAC